>VBOS01000171.1 GCA_005893185.1 Candidatus Eiseniibacteriota bacterium | reverse complement strand
GCCTCATGACGCGCCGCGCTCCGCCAGCCGTCGGGCCAGCTCGCGGGTGAACCGGTAGCCTAAGAAGAGCGCATCGGGCGCTGTGAACTCCTCCGGCGAGTGGCTGATGCCGCCGCGGCTCGGCACGAACACCATGAGCGTAGGGACGCCGGCGCGCGCGAACTCCATCGCGTCGTGACCGGCGCCGCTCGTCATGCGCCGGTGCGAAAGGCCGAGCTCGGCGGCGAGCTTCGTCGCCTCGGATGCGAGCGCGGGCGAGAGCGGCGTGGGCTCCTCCCCCGATACGCGCTCGATCTCCACCTCGATGCCACGCTGCGCGGCGATCGCTCGGCAGCGCCGGGCCAGCTCGAGCGCCATCGCATCGAGCGCAGCTGCGCCGGGGTGCCGCACCTCGAGCCACAGCTCGCACTCGCCAGGCACCACGTTGAAGAGCCCCGGATAGGTCCGCACGTTCCCCGCTGTCGCAACCGCCGGCGCGTCCAGCTCGCGCGCCAGCGCAACGGTGGCGAGGATGACCTCGGCCGCGGCCACGAGCGCGTCGCGTCGCTCGCCGGTACCCTGCGATGTGCTCGACGATCCCGAGCGCGCCGCCTTCGCGCTCGAGCACCGGGCCCTGCTCGATGTGCGACTCGAGCATGACCGCCGGCCGGAATGGCGGCCGGAACGGCGCATCGCCGGCCGCCAGCGGGGCCGCGCAGCCGGCGGCCCGCGCATCTTCGAGCGCAGCCCGCCACGAAACCCCCGCGACGTCCACGACGGCGTCCAGCTCAGCGGCTCGCACCTTGCCGAGCACGCTGCGCGCGCCCATCAGGTGCGCGCGGAAACGGCTCTCCTCCTCCTCGCACGTGATGAAACCCACGATCGGGAGCTTCCCCACCCCGCGCAGCTCGGCCGCGATCAGCATGCCGCTCAGCGCGCCGTATGCGCCGTCGAAACGCCCGCCGTTGACGACCGAGTCGAGGTGCGAGCCCACGAAGAGCGCATGTGGCGCGTCGGCCCCGGGCTTCAGCGCCGGGTCGTGGAAGAAGAGATTGCCCGCCGCGTCGGCGGTGGCGGCCAGGCCCAGCGAAGCTGCCCGCTCGCGCAGCCAGCGGTGCGCGTCGCGCCAGGCCGCATCGTAGGCGAGGCGCGTGACGCCCGGCCCTACGCCTGTGAAACGCGCGAGCCCGTCCAACGTCTCGGCCAGCGTGCGCTCTGTGATCTCGACCGCGGATTGCATCGCGGGCCGGACCCTAACGGATGAGCCGGCCATGCGGAAGCGGCCCGGTGTGGATGCAGCCGTTCATGCAGAGCACGCAGTCCGGGACCTCCACGCGTCGAGTCTCTCCGGACCGCAGGGTCACACCGATATTCGTGGGGACCGGTGGACCCGGGCGGTTGACGAACGCTCGCAGCGTATAGCTCCCGGCCGGAAGCCGGAAGACCGCTATGCCCCTGGAATCCGTCGTTTGCGCCAGGCCAAGCTCGAGGATCTCCAGCCGCCGGTCGGCAACGCCCCGTCCCTGCCACTGCACGAACACCTCGAGCCGGCTTTCGGCGGCGGGCGCAGGCGGCGCCGTGGGCGATCGCCCACCGCACGAGAGGCTCGTGGCGCAGAGCAGCGTAAACGCAATCAGCGCGGTCTTCGGCATGTCGGGACCCCCTTCACTTCCCGCGGGATTCAAGCCCGCGCGAAGGTCGACCCGGTCTCTCAGGCTGGACGAAAAGTGTCTCAAGGGCCGGGATCATGTGCAAGCACGCAGTCGAGCGCGAATCCAGTCGACCGCTACCCGATCGGCTCGGGCCCCGCGGCCGGCGGCGCGTTCCGCCCGAAGCGCCGGGCGGTCGTGAACACCACCGTGAACAGCACGAGGCCCACCATGCCGAACACCGCCTCGGTGTAGAGCATGCCGGCGGGCCCGTAGCGGGTGTGGGCCCAGCCGTCGATGCGGGTCATGTACCAGATCGGCGTGTTCGACAGCGATGCGAACACGTTGTACTTGGTGGCGGCCGCCCCCGTGCCCATCGCCTCGAGCACGAACGCCGAGAAGCCGGCGTACGTGAGCCCCGTGATCGCCGCGTAGAGCAGCGTGAACAGCACGTAGCTCGATTCGGTCCGAGGGGCGAGCCCCATCGCCACGGCGCACCCTGCCTGCAGCACGCCGTAGAGCGCGTAGGCCCACTGCCGGCTCATTCGATCGCAGATCCAACCGCCGAGAATGCAGCCCAACGCGGACGCGACGCCGCTCAGCGCCCCGGTGGCGAGCGCCACGGTGTTCGCCGACGCGTGCCAGTCGCCGGCCACAGCGGACCACAGTCCCGACGCCGCTCCCGAGCCGATCGGCAGGAAGCACAGGAAGAGCGCGAGAAACCCGATCTTCGACCGTGCAACGCCCCACAGGTCGCGGCTCACGTTGGCGAGCGTGCGCGAGAGGTCGCCTTCTCGATGGGCGGCGGCCGGCTCCTGAACGAAGAGCAGGCCGATGCAGCACAGCAGGCACGCGACCCCGAGGACGGCGCCCGCCATCCACGGCGCGGGCAGGTGTTGCGCGAGCCATAGGCCCGCGCCGCCTCCGAGCCCGGTCCCACCCAGGTTCCCCGCCTGGAACCAGCCGCCCGCGCGGCCTTTCTCGGCGGCG
>VBOS01000165.1:1171-5721 GCA_005893185.1 Candidatus Eiseniibacteriota bacterium | reverse complement strand
TCTACGCCATGATCGCCGCTGGCTTCGGCGAGGAGACCTTCTTCCGCGGCTACCTGTTCGAGCGCATCGGCAAGCGTTACGGAACGGGCCCCTGGGAGCGGGCCTTCACGGTCGCGCTCACGTCGGTTTTCTTCGGAGTGGCTCACTACACCGCCCAGGGTCTCGCCGGCGCCCAGCAGGCAACGATCACCGGGCTGGTGTTCGGGACGGTCTACGCCATCACCGGACGGATCTGGCTCATCATGGTCGCGCACGCAGCTTTCGACCTGACCGCACTGTGGATCATCTACGCGAATCTCGAAACCCGGGTCGCCCATCTCATCTTCAGGTAGTCTCCCCGGCTGAAGGCGCACGTCCCGTCGTACAATGGGGGGAGTTGATCCCGATTTCGGAGCATCGTCGCTGAAGCAAGGCAGGGCAGCGCGTCTTTCGACCGGAGGCGTAATGAACATCGCAACCCTGAGCCTCGCCCTCGCCGCCGTCTCGGCAGGCGGCGCGGGCCAGGCCCCCGCTCCTTTTCAGCTCAGGTCGAGCTTCGATGCCAAGGGGACGATCCCCACCCGGTTCACGTGCGACGGGGACGACCGATCGCCTGCGCTCGGGTGGAGGGGCGTGCCCGATGGCACGAAAAGCTTCGCCCTCATCGTGGACGATCCCGACGCCCCCGATCCCGCGGCCCCCAAGGTCGTGTGGGTGCATTGGGTCTTGTACAACATTCCGGCCGACGCGATCAGCCTGCCCGAGGGCGTGACGGCGAAGAAGCTGCCGCCGGGAACGCGCGTGGGAATCAACGACTGGAAGCAGCCGCTGTACCGCGGGCCCTGCCCGCCGGTCGGCGAGCACCGCTACTTCCACAAGCTCTACGCCCTCGACATCGTGTTGCCCGATCTCGGTCGCGTGACCAAGGCGGGGCTCGAGAAGGCGATGAAGGGCCACGTGCTCGGGATGGCCGAGCTGATGGGAAGGTACAAGAAGACGGCCAGAGATGACGCGGAGCCCTGATGCACACGTCCACGGCCACGACCCGCACGATGAGCGCGGCGCGGAGCCGCGTGGACCCGGCGCTGCGCCTGTTCGCGCCCGGCGAGGTCGTCACCAGCCCCGAGACGCGGCTCGGCTACGCCATCGACCGGCTGCTCGGAAAGGGCGGCTTCGGGCAGGTCTATCTGGCGCGGCGGCTCGGGCGCTCGTCGTCGGTCGCAGAAGTCATCTGCGTGAAGGCCAGCACCCGCATCGACGGCTGGCTGCGCGAGGCCTACTTCGGCCAGTTGCTTCACGGGCATCCGCGGGCGATCCGGGTCTACGACGCGTTTCCTCTGATCCGGCCGGACGGGCAGGTTGTGTACTGCCTGACCCTCGAGTACGCGCGTCACGGCGACCTCGAAACCTTCCTGCGCCGCGCGGGAACCGGTTGGCCCGAGAAGACCGTGCGTCGCGAGATCGCAGGCATCCTCGAGGTGCTGGGCAGGCTCCACCGGGGGCAAGTGCTGCACCGGGATCTGACTCCACTGAATGTGTTCGTGTGCGAGGGCCCGAGCCTGAAGCTCGGCGACTTCGGGATCGCGCGTCACCAGAGCGACGGGCGCGGGATCACGGCGCGCACCATGAACGTGATGACGGCCCCGAGCGACATCATCGCAGGGGCGGTTCCGAAGTGGCAGGCGCGCGACGACGTCTATCAGGTGGGACAGCTCATCGGCATGCTCCTCGTGGGCGACACGCGGGAGCGGATTCGCACCCACGCCGTCCGCCGGCTCCCATGCAGCGATCACCTGAAGGAGATCGTGCATCGCTGTATCGGCGAGCGGCGCAAGCGCTACCAGAGCGCCGACGAGCTGATCCACGCGCTGCGCAATCCGCCGGCGCCGCTCAGGGTCGGCGCTCTGCGGTCGCTCCGAGGCGTGCATCTCGCTTTCACCGGCATCCTGAGCCGGCCGCGGGCCGAGGCCGCGCGCGCCGCGCGCCGGGCGGGCGCGATCGTCCATGGCGGGCCGTCGATGCGCACAACGGTCGTCGTACGAGGGCGGCCCAACGCGCAGCAGGCGGCGGGCAAGGACGCAGGTCTCAAGCTCATGGAGATCAAGCGACTGGCGGAGAAGGGCCACGAGATCAAGCTGCTCGACGAGCGGCGTTTCTGGCGCCTGGTGGCCGGCACTCGAGTCCGGCATACTGAGTCATGAGCGGGATCCGGGGAAGTCGGGGCGCGCGAGGGAACGCAGCTGGGTGGGCCCTGTTCGCGTGCGCGTGCGCGGGGGCGATGGCGGTGGCGGCGGGATCGAGCCGGAAGGCCGACGCCGCCGGTGGACGATACGCGGTCGTCGACACCATCCACCTCGGTGGCGAAGGCGGCTGGGACTACCTGACCGCGGATGGTGCCGGCCGGCTCTACTTCGGCCGCAGCACGCGCGTCCAAGTGCTCGACCTCAAGACCGGCAAGCTCGCGGGCGAGATGGTCACGGTCTTCGACCTCGAGACCTTGGCCCCGACCGGCAGGATCCGCATCGGCGCGTGGAACCCCGACGCCATCCTCTATGAGCCGGTCACGCACCGGGTCTTCACCATGAACGGGGGCAGTGGCAACGCAACGGTGATCGAAGGCGCTACCGGCAAGATCGTGGGCAACGTGGCCCTCGGCGGCAGGCCCGAGTTCGCGGTCGCGGACGGCAGGGGCAGGGTGTTCGTGAACCTCGAGGACTCGAGCGCCGTGGTCGCTTTCGACGCCAAGACGCTCGCGCTCGGGCCGCGCTGGCCGCTCGCGCCGGGCGAGGGCCCGACCGGGCTCGCCATCGACACCGTGAACCACGTGCTGTTCTCGGTGTGCGGCAACGGGAAGATGATCGTGCTCGACGCCGGCTCGGGCCGGGTGCTGGCGGCACTCCCGATCGGGAACCGCACCGACGGCGCGGCCTTCGATCCGATGACGAAGCTGGCGTTCAGCTCCAACGGCGAGGGTACGCTGACCGTCGTGCGCGAGGACTCGCCGACCAAGTTCACCGTCGTGGACACGGTTGCGACGGCTTCGGCGAGATGCCTGCGGCAACGCCCGAGCGCCCGCGCCCACGGCCGCCCATGCTGCCCGAGACCTTCGTGATCCTGGTGCTGGACCGATGATCGCGGTCCGCCCGAGCACCGCTTGACCGCGACCAAGCAGGCGCATTAAATCCGGCGGCGGAGGTCGGCGCATGGGCCTCCGCCGATTCGTTTGTTTCCGGCTCGGCACGGATGGAATCTCGGGGAGGAGGGGGTCATGAGGTCAGGATCGATGGCTCGTAGGGCGATGGTCTTGCTGGGACTGGCCGCCGGTCTGGCCCCAGCCGCGGCCATGGCCGCGACGGGCACGTACTATCATCGCGGCACGTTCATGATGGGCGGTGGCGTCAACACGCCGGTGGGTGAAGCACGCACGCCAGCCTCTGGTCGGTCACATTGAACGGTGTGTATCGTTTCGGCCCGGGCAACGACTTCGTGCCCTGGGTCACAGGCGGCGCCGGCTACTACAAGCGAACCAGGCCTTCTTTGACGGCGTGGCCGTCCAGATCGTGCCGGTGAGCGCCGGGATTCGCTGGTAGCCGGGCCCGACGGTTTCCGCCTCCCATGCGGCGGTCCGAAACGAACGGCGAGGTCGAGGAGATTGCGTAGGGCGCGTGGCGTCATCGGGGCAGCGCTCCTCTTGATTCCGAGCGTGGCTCACGCGGCCTGGACTCCGACCGCCCCTGGTGGGGGTGGCTTCTTCACCCACTCCGGCGCCGGTCCGAGCGGGATCGTCATCGTGACCGCCGACCTGGCCGGGGTCTACCGGAGCACGGATCGCGGCGCGACCTGGACCTGCGTCGGCGCCGCCAGCGGCCTCACCAAGACCCACGCTTCGTGCGTGGCATTCGATCCCGCCGACAGCGCCATCATCTACGTCGGCACCGAGGACGGGGTGTTCCGCAGCGCGGACGAGGGTCGCACCTATTCGCCGGCGCTCCCCGGAGGCTATGTCCCCTGGATCGCCCCGTTCGGGAAGGACCCCCGCGTCGTTTACGCGCTCCGCCACCCGACCTACAACGACACGACTCACGTGGAGATCTGGAAGTCGGAAACGCGCGGGGCGTCGTGGAGCCAGGTTGGCGCGCGCGGGCTTCCCGCCAAGGGCCGCGGGGTCAAGCTCCTGGTCGCGCCCGGCGACCCGGCGCATCTGTACCTCCTCATGAACCCCGAGAAGCTCGTGCCTTCGAAGTCCCTGGGGTACAAGCTCTACGAGAGCCGGGACGCCGGAGCGTCGTGGCGTGACATGAAGGGCGATCCCGCGCGGGGGGGGATGTGCGCGGACTGCCGCCCCCTCGACGTCGCCGTGGACCCCGCGGTCTCCGACAGTCTGTGGGCGACGGCGGCGGACGATCCTTCACTGACCCGCGGTCATGTCTACTTCGGCGCGGGCGGGACGTGGCGGCCGTGCCTCGACGTGACCGGGGCGCTGATCGTGCGGCGCGGTGGTCCGGCGCGTGCCTCGGAGGTCTATGTGGTGAACGTCGAGGCGGATCCTGGAACGAGCGGCGCGGGATTCC
>VBOS01000165.1:0-1127 GCA_005893185.1 Candidatus Eiseniibacteriota bacterium | reverse complement strand
CGACCGCGTCTGGTACTGGACCACTGCGCAGTTCGTGCACCGCACGACCGACGCGGGAGCCACGTTCACGAATCTCTACACGCGCAGCTCGTCCCCGGGACGCTGGTCCTCCACCGGGATCAACAACTCGAACGTCGCGAGCGTCTCGATCAGCGGCGCTTCGCTCTACAGCGGATGGTGGGACATGGGGATCTGGCGGTCGGATACTTCGGCCGTCGGGTGGGAATCCTGCAATGATGCCGCTCACACCGGCGCGTGGAAAGGCGAGGGCGGCAACTGCCTCGACATCCTGGCGGACCCGGAACGCGCCGCGTTCGTGTGGGCGACGCAGGGGGAGAAGAAGCCGGACCAGCTCATCTATTCGTCCACCAGCGCGAGCCGCGACGGCTGGAGAGGCGCCACCGGCCTGCCGAAAGGGGCGTTCCTCTACGGCCTGGCGCTGGACCCACGTTCCCCGGGCTCGCGGCGGACGCTGTTCGTGACCGCCGGCGGCGCGCTCTACCGAAGCACGGACGACGGTCACTCGTTCGCGGCTCCCTGCACGAAATGCCCACCCCAATCCTCTCCGTTGCGCGTCGTCGCGGCGCGCGGAATTCTGGTGCTGGCGGGCGGCGAAGGCGGCTTGTGGCGTTCGCTCGACGGCGGCGCAACTTTCGCGCGGCTCGATCCCCACAAGTTTCCGGACCGGGGTACACCCGGCACGCTCAAGCAGCTCAAGTGGGACGGGCCGCATGCGATCCTGATCACGAGCGACGACACGGTGTTACGGGCGGCGGCGTGTACCGCACCGCCAACGCCCAGGCGCCGGCCCCGACCTGGACGTGCGTGTGGTCCGATGTCGATGCGATGAGCATCCACCGCGCGGCGAACGGGTTCGTCTATGCGGGCTCGTCGCGGCAGACCCAGGCGTCGGGCGTCGCTGGCTCGCGCGGCCTATTCCGCTCCACGGACGGCGGCGGCTCGTTCTGCTCGGTCACGGCGACCGGAGCGGGCTCATGCGACCGGGCAACCACAGCTGCACCCTGGCCGTTCGCATTCCCGATCGCCACCACAGCGGGAGGGACGGTGTTCTTCGGCTCCACCGGGCAAGGCTTCTACAAGGGCGGGCCCTGAGCCCTCCGCCCCCG
>VBOS01000162.1 GCA_005893185.1 Candidatus Eiseniibacteriota bacterium | reverse complement strand
GTCCTTGGGCCTGCGGCGTCGGGGCTTGAAGGCGCGCGTCCACATCGGCCCGTCGTCCTCGTCCACGGCCCATCGCGTCGCCTTGGGCGGCTTCGGCCCCTTTCCCTGACGGTGCGCAATCCAGGCGCGGACCTGCGCGTTCACGTCGGCCGGGTCCATGTCGAGCGGCCGGCGATGCGCTCGACGACCCGCATCCCGCGCCGTTCGAGCTCGCGCACGAACGGTTCCGGCGGGATCACCTGCTCGGGAGCCCATACGCCGGGGCGCAGCGGGATCTCGCCGCCGATCAGGAGCTGGACGGCGATCGAAGGCGGTGCGCCGGTATCGATGTCGGGGCCGACGCCGCCACCGGCGCGCGGCCCCACCAGGCAATCGGTGGTGACGGTCACGACGCGCCCCCCCCGCCGGCCGCGCACGACGGTGCGCAGCACCTCGAAGCGGGCCGGCTTCCCGAGGGACACAGGCTTTGGCAGCCGGTCGAGCAGGGCGATGAGCACGCCGCGCGGCGCCTGTCCCGTGCCGTCCGCCTGCGCGCCGCCGGCGGGCGGCCGCCGCCCGTGGCGCGCCGCGGCGCCGCCGGAGGACGGAAGTGCGCGCGGTTCGGCGAGTCCCAGCTCGACGAGGAACGTCAGCCGCTCGATGAACGTGGGATCGAATCCCTGACGGAAGGTGACTTCCCGGATCCCGCGATCTCCGAAGGAGAGCGGCAGCGTCGCCACCTCGGAGTGGAGGGTCGTATCCACGTGAATGCGTCCGACCGGGGCGGGGAAGCGGACGGCGATCCGCTCGCGCGGATCGAGCGCGGGCACCATCGCGAACCTGCCGTCGCGGAACACAGCCGATGGCATCGCGAACTCGTCGAGCAGCGTGTCGACGGAGTAGCCGAAGCCGAGCGGCGGCACTGCGCGGTAGCGCGTCCGATCCACGGCGCCGACCAAGCAGTGCACTTCGGTCACGGTCTCGAGATCGCGCGCCGCGCGCACGGCGAGCACGTTCAGGATCCCGGGAGCCGAGCCGATGCCGAGGATCGCCATGCAGCCGCGCCGCTCGAAGGCGGGGGCCAGCGCAAGCTGGCGCCGGGTCATGTGGAACAGGCCGCCCAGATCGAGGTAGTGGGCGCCAGCCTCGAGTGCGCCCTCCATCGCGCGGAGGTTGAAGCGGTACGGCAGCGAGGCGATCGTGGCCCAGGCGCCCGTGAGCGCCCGCCGCAGGCTCGCGCCGTCCGTGACGTCGCACGGCACCGTCCTCACACCAGGGATGCCGTCCGCCCTCCGGTCGCGGTCCGCGATCACGACCTCCGCGCGGCCGCGGCTCGTTCGCGCGAGGTCGCGGGCGGTGATCCGCCCCATGGCGCCGGCTCCACCCAGGATCACGATGCGGGGCTTCACGGGTCAGGCGGCGTCCGCGAGACAGGATTCGAGCACAGCTAGACCCTCCGCAAGCTCGGCGTCGCTCAGCACGAGGGGCATCAGCGCGCGGATCACGTTGCCATGGAGGCCCGCCGAGAGCAGCAGCAGACCGCGCGACGCCGCCAGCGCGAGCACCCGCTCGGTGCGAGCCCTGTCGGGCGCCAGCGATGCCCGATCGGTCACCAGCTCGAGCGCTCGCATGGCTCCCACGCCGCGCGCATCGCCGACGAACGGGAACCGCTCGGCGAAGTCGGCGAATCGGCGCTCGACGACCGCGCCGATCGCGACGGCCCGCGCCGGCAGATCGTCGCGCTCCAGCGTCTCGATCACGCCGAGCGCGGCGGCGCACGCGACCGGGTTGCCGCCGAATGTGCCGCCAAGCCCGCCGGGCTGCACCGCGTCCATGAGCGCGGCACGCCCGACCACGGCCGAGAGGGGAAAGCCGTTCGAGAGCGACTTCGCCATGCAGACGAGGTCGGGCTCGAGCCCGGCCCACTCGCATGCGAACATCGCCCCGGTGCGCCCGAAGCCGGTCTGGATCTCGTCCGCCACCAGCACGATTCCGTGCTGGCGGCACAGGCGCTCGACCTCCTGCACGAACGCGCGCGGCGGTACGATGAAGCCGCCCTCGCCCAGCACCGGCTCGATCACCATGCACGCGAGCGTGGCGGGATTCACGCTGCTCGCCAGGAACCGGGAGAGGTCGGCGATGCCGCGCGCCACGAAGGCCTCATCCGAGACCTCGCGCGGGCGGCGCAGCGGATCGGGGATCTGAAAGCGGTAGACCTCGGGGGCGAAGGGGCCGAAGCCGTCGCGGTACGGCGTGGTCTTGCTCGTGAGCGTGAGGGTCAGCAGCGTGCGCCCATGGAACCCCGGATCGAACGCCAACACCGCCGGGCGCCCGGTGGCGCGGCGCGCGATCTTGACCGCGTTCTCGACGGCCTCGGCGCCGCTGTTGAAGAGCGCAGCGCGCGTCTCGCCCGCGATCGGGGCGATCCGGCACAGCTCGCGGGCCAGTGCCACGTACGGCTCGTAGGGGGCCACCATGAAGCAGGCGTGCTGGAGCCGGTCGAGCTGCTCGCGGACGCGCCCCAGCACGCGCGGCGCGCCGTGTCCGGCGTTGAGGCATCCGATGCCGCCGGCGAAATCGAGGAGCACGTTGCCATCCACGTCCGTGAGCCGCGCCCCCTCCGCGCGGTCGAAGAAGATGCCGTGACGCGCCTCCGCCACGCCGGCGGACACCCAACGCCGCCGCTCCGCGAGCAGCGCCCGGCTCTTGGGACCCGGGAGCTCGGTGCGGATCCGGATGGCCGGCTGGGCCACGGTCCCCCCGCGCGCCCCGCCGCTCATGCGTACCAGCCCGTCGGGGCCTCGTTGAGGTTGACGTGCACCTGCTTCAGCTCGAGGTAGTTCTCGACGCCGTAGCGGCCGAGCTCGCGTCCGGCGCCGCTCATCTTCATCCCGCCCCACGGCGCCTCGACGTAGGTCGGCTGCATGTGGTTCACCCACACGATGCCCGCCCGAAGCTTCCGGACCACGCGGAACGCCCGGTAGATGTCGCGCGTCCAGACGGCGCCCGCCAGCCCGTACGGCGTGGCGTTGGCGATCCGCAGCGCATCTGCCTCACCTTCGAACGGCATGACCGTCACCACCGGACCGAAGATCTCCTCGCGGGCGATCGTCATCCCCGGGTCCACGCCCGCGAAGATGGTCGGCTCGAGGTAGGCTCCGGCCGCCAGCTCGCGATCCGGGCGCACGCCGCCGAGCACCAGCCGCGCGCCCTCGCGCCGCCCCTGCTCGATGTAGCCGGCCACGCGTTCGCGGTGCGCGGCCGTGACCAGCGGTCCCATGCGCGTGGCGCGATCGAGCGGATCGCCGAGCCGGATCGTCCTTGCCTTCTCCACGATGGCGTCGAGGAAGCGGTCGTGGATGCGCCGCTCGACCAGGATGCGCGATCCCGCCGAGCACACCTCGCCCTGGTTCACGAACACGCCGAACAGGGCGCCCTCGATCGCCGGCTCCCAGGCTGCATCCGCGTAAAAGATGTTCGGCGACTTGCCCCCCAGCTCGAGCGTGACGCGCTTGAGGTTGGATTCGGCCGCCGCGCGCAGGATGGTGCGGCCGGTCCGGGTTGAGCCGGTGAATGCGACTTTGTCCACCCGCTCGCTCGAGGCCAGAGCGGCGCCAGCGTCCGGCCCGTCGCCGGTCAGGATGTTGACGACGCCCTTGGGGAGGTCCTCGATGCCGTCGAGGATGCGCGCCAGCTCGATCGCCGTGAGCGGCGTGGCCTCGGCCGGCTTGAGCACCAGCGTGCAGCCGGCGCACAACGCCGGGGCGATCTTCCATGCCGCCATGAGGAGCGGGTAGTTCCACGGGATGATCTGCCCGCACACGCCGACCGGCTCCTTGAGTGTCAGGCTCAGCGCCTCATCCGGGACCGGGTTCACGTCGCCTGTGACCTTGGTGGCGAGACCGCCGTAGTACTCGAAGCAGGTGGCTGCGTCCGCGACGTCGAATTCCGACTCGATGATCGGTTTCCCCATGTTCTCGGTCTCGAGCCGGGCGAGCCGATCGGCCGATTCGCGCAGTCGGCGGGCGATCTCGAGCAGGACCCGCCCGCGCCGCGCAGCTGTGGCGGCCGGCCACGGGCCGTCGTCGAACGCTTCGCGGGCCGCCTGGATCGCGGCCTCGGTCTCGGCGGGCGTGGCGCGGGCGGCGCGCGCGATCGTCGCGCCGGTCGCGGGGTTGACGATCGTCTGTGTCGGCTCGGCTCCGTTCACGAATCGGCCGCCGATGTAGAGGGGAAGGGGGTCCATGGTCCTCACCAGGGTCGGTCCGCGTAGGGGAACCAGTAGCTCTTGCGCTCCTGGATGTAGTCGATGTGCACGTGCTTGGGTTCGCGGAACGCCTCCAGGCCCTCCACGCCCAGCTCCCGTCCGATGCCGCTCTGGCGCATGCCTCCGAACGGGCCGGCCTCATTGTCGGTGAGCGGGTCGTTCACCCAGAAGGTTCCTGCCTTCACCTCTTCCATCGCCTGCATCACGTAGCGCAGGTTGTTCGTGTAGATGTTGGCGCCGAGGCCGTAGTCGCTGTCGTTCGCCAGCGCGATGGCCTCGGCTACGTCGCGCACGCGCACGATGGCGGCCACCGGGCCGAACACCTCCTCGCGCGTCGCAGCGCTTCCGTGTCGCACGTGGTCGAGGACCGCCGGCTCCAGGAAGTGGCCGCGCTCGAGCCCCGCCGGGCGGCCCCCGCCGGCCGCGAGATGCGCCCCCTCGCTCCGCGCGCGCTCGATCGCGCTCGTGACCCGGCCGAGTGCCTCGCGCGAGATCACAGGCCCCATGTCGGTCTCGGGGCGGCGCGGATCACCGACCACGATCTCGCCGGCCCGCGCGACGAACCGCTCGACGAAGGCGTCGGCGATCGCCTCCACCACGTAGAACCGCTTGGCCGATGTGCACACCTGGCCGGCGTTGAGATATCGGGCCCACACCGCGCCGCGCGCCGCGACGTCGAGATCGGCGTCCTCGCACACGATGAACGGATCGATGCCGCTGGTCTCGAGATTGACCTTCTTCAAGGTGTCGGCGGCCAGCCTCATGATGTGCTTGCCGACCCGGGTCGAGCCGGTGAACGCGATCATGTCCACGTGGGGATGGCGCACCAGCGCCTCGCCCGCCTCATCGCCGGTCCCGGTGACGATCCCGATCACGCCGGGCGGAAGAGCCTCGAACGCCGTGGCGAGTCGCAGCGTGGAGAGCGGGGTCTGGTCGGCGGGCTTGACGATCACCGTGTTGCCGGCGGCCAGCGCGGGGGCCACCTTCCACGCCATGAGCAGGAGTGGGTAGTTGAACGGCACGATGGCGGCCACGACGCCGAACGGCTCCTTGACCGTGAAGTTCACCTGGTGCTCGAAGCTCGGGGGAATCGTGCTGCCGCGCGAGTTGCGCCCGATCTCGGCGTAGTAGTCGAAGCACGCGGTCACCCACTCGATCTCGTCCAGGTTCTCGATCATGGGCTTGCCCCCCTCGAGGGTCATGATCTCGGCGAGCTCGCGATGCATGGCCCGGATCCGGGCGGCGATCTCGTGGAGGAGTCGGGCCTTTTCCAGACCCGGCACTCGGCGCCATGCGGGCTGCGCCGCGCGCGCGAGCTGGACGGCGGCGGCGACGTCGGCGGCTTGCGCGCGGGGCACGGTGCCGATGATCTCCTCGGTCGCGGGATTTTCGACCGGCATGGTTGCGCCGCCTGTCGCCTCGCGGCTTCGATGGTTCATCCACATCCCGACCTCGTTCACGGTAACGTCCTCCTCCGATCGCAGACGGGCACGGGCTCTTCGGCGGGTGGCCCGGTCAGCGACGTGTGCAGGTAGACGAAGCGCATCCCGCTGCGCAGATAGTTCTCGACCGTCAGGACGACCCGTGCATCGCGGAACCAGGCCGGCCCGGTCCCCCGGAACCGTTCTTCGATCAAAGTCGATACGTGCGTATATCCGGCGGCGAGCGCTCGCTCGCGGAGCCGCTCGAGCAGGAGATTCTCGATCTCGAGGTGGTTCTTCACCGACGGCAGCGTCGCCATGGCTTGCAGGTAGAAGGTGTCCTTCTCGCCCAGACGCGGATCGGAGCTCACCCCCTCCTCGTCGTGTTGTTCGAGCGCGCTGCCGATTGCGTACGCCACGACGCGCCCCGAGACCCGGTCGCGAAGCACCACGCACAGGGCGCCAGGGTTGGCGAGCGTGCTCTGGAGCATCTCGGGTGGAAACTGGAGCAGCGGCCTCCGGCCCGCGCGCAGGACGTCGGGCGGATACTGCGATGTGCCGCCATACCGTTCGACCTCGACCGCCATGATCTCCCCCCGGTATTCCGCGAAGCGGTCGGGGCCGACGTCGATCACTTCGATCGCGTCCAGCGGGCACTCGAGGGCCCCGACGCGGACCTCGGGCCCCGGCGCGGTCCCGAGCTCCGCCCGCTCCCCGAGTAGATCCACCACCGCCCGCCGCAGGATCGCGAGCGCCTCGTCGATCGCGTACGGCTCGGTGTCGTAGCGTGGATAGAAACGCAACGCCCGTTCGCCCGCCGGCAGCAGCACCAGGCCGAGACGGAAGGCGCGGTCGCGGAGCCCGTCGCGCCAATCCGCTCGCGACACGTCGAAGCCGAGCATCACGCCCGCGCCGCGCACGTTGCGGATCAGCCCGGAATAGTCGCGCGCGAGCGTCTCGAGCCCGGACCGCGCATGTTGTCCGGTGCGCTCGACCCGGTCGAGATCGAGCCGGTCGAGGATGGCCAGCAGCCGCACCATCCCGACCGAGTCGCCCTCCCATGTGGTGTTGAACTTCTTCTCCTCCTGGAAGAACGTCGCCAGCTCCTCGCTCACGAACAGCACGCCGTTCTGCGCCTTCTTCGCCCAGATGACCGCGTCGGGCGGGAGGGGGAGATCGAATCGCTCGTGCGCCCACAGCCGTCCCGTCGGGGACGTCGAAGATTCTCGTGAGGAGCCTCAGCCGTTGCATGAACGCCGGGCTGGTCATGCGCACGCCGCCCTCCCCCTGGATCGGCTCCACCAGCACAGCCGCCACGCGACGGCTGAGCTTCAGGATCTCGGGGTCCTGCTCGGCACGTCTGGCCTGGACGAAGGCCGCTGGGTCCTGGCCCGGCCGGCCCAGAAACTCCTCGATCGCTTCGAGCTCGCGCCGGAAGCTCTCCCGTCTGCGCTCCGCCTCCGGGAGGTGGCCGGAGACGAGCAGGTCCCAGAGCTGCTTCAAGCTTCGTTCCTCGCGCCTCGAGGTCTCCCGGGCGCTGCCGTCCAGGGCCGGGAACAAGACATGCGGCCACTCGAAGGTCGGGAATCCGAGCCGGGCCTTCTTCCGGTGCGTCGCCGCGAGGCTCCCGAGGGTGCGGCCGTGGAATGCGCCCTCGAAGGAGACGATGAAACCACCGCCGGCCTCGCCGGAAGTCTTGACCCGGTTGAGAAGCACCGCCTTGATGGCGTTCTCCACCGCTTCGGCGCCTGTGTTCACGATGAAGTGGCGCGGCGTCCCCGCGGGAGCGATGCGGTCGAGCTGCGCCTTGAGACGCAACGAGAGCGCGGTCTGGTACTCCGAATGCGCATAGCGCGAGGCGACGTATGGCATTTCGCGGAGCACCGCCTCCACCACGCCCGGGTCGTTCTCGCCCAGCGCCTGGGTGGCGATCATGGCGCCCATGTCGATGAACCGGTACGGCTCCCCGACCGGATCGCGATCGATGGTGGCGAGGTAGGGACCGACGGAGTGGGCCGGGTCGAAGGCCACCGGGAGGGAGAAGAAGAGACTGTGGGCGGCGGCGGCGAGCGCCGTGCTCGAATCCGGGAGGAACCGGCGGACCAGGTCGTCGAGCGGCTCGTCGCTCTGCAGTGCGACCGGCACGCGGGCGTGGACTTCGCCGGCCCGATAAAGCGCGTTGAGGCGGCCGACTCGCTTCAGGTACTCGGCAAGGTCGGCGAGGGCCGATTCGAATTCGTCCATGAAACTCTCCCCGAGGCCGCCGGGTGGGGAGGCAGCAAGCCGCAGGCTGTCCCTGCCGTCGGCCCGGTGGCCGGATACGGCGGGTTTTCGGCCAATTCAAGAAGAGGTTGGACCGCGAACCTCTCCGCGCGTGGTGGGCCGTCCCACCGCCGGCTCGCGCGGCGGCTCGGTCGCGGGCGTCGAGCCGCCGTCCGAAGCCGCCGGGCCGGCCGGTGCGGGATCGACCCGGGACGGCTCCAGATAGGTGTAGCCAGAAAGCCCCTCGTCGAAGCGGCGAATGAGCAGCGCGGATTCCTCGAAGGTCAGCAGACCCCTGCGCAGGGCCTCCTCGCTGGCCTCCCGCACGCGCTGCACCAGGTTCTGCTTCTGGTACTGCACGTAGCCCAGCACCTCGGTCACAGAATCGCCCTCCACCACGTGAGCGATGCGGTAGCCTCCGTCCGTCAGGGTGATGTGGACCGCGTTGGTGTCCCCGAACAGGTTGTGGAGGTCTCCGAGGATTTCCTGGTAGGCACCGACGAGAAACACGCCCAGGTAGTAGGGCTTGCCGTCGTCCGCGTGCAGCTCGAGCACGCTCTTCACGTCGCGCAGCTCGATGAACTGGTCGATCTTCCCGTCGGAATCGCACGTGAGGTCGGCGATGACGCCCCGGCGGGTGGGTCGCTCCTCGAGCCGGTGCAAGGGCAGGATCGGGAACAGCTGCTTGACCGCCCAGTGGTCGGGCGCGGACTGAAACA
>VBOS01000164.1 GCA_005893185.1 Candidatus Eiseniibacteriota bacterium | reverse complement strand
CTGGGCGGCGAGCCACGGGCGAGGCCGGTACCGAAGCCCCGCGCCGAGGCTCGCGGTCCGCCGGGCGCCTCCGTCGGCCCACAGCGGGCCGCTGGCCTGGGCGCTCAGGCCCGGCGCCAGCTCCGAGACGCGTACGCCCGCCTCGGCTCGGCTGCCTTCTCCGATGAACCGCAGCTCGCCCCCGGCGGCGGCGAGCGTACCGTTCCAGCGGGGGCTCGAGATACGTCCCGAGAGCGCCAGCGGGCGACCTGCGAAGCGCGAAGCGTACTGCATCTGCACCGACGTCTCGCCAAAGTCGAGCGAGCCCCCGCCGCGCGTCTCGCGCCTCGAGAGCGGCTCGCTCGCGACCGACCGCACCCGCGCCATGGGCGAGGTCGTGAACCCCGGCTCCGACCACCAGCCGCATTCGTCCAGGAGCGGCGAGAGGAACGGGTCGCCGCCCAGTCCGAGCGCCGCGCGGCTGCCGGGCTGGAGCAGCGGCGTGATCTCGCCAGCTGCCTCGACGCTCGTCGCCCACATCAGCGCGAGCGCGACCCACCACCGCGAGCCGCGCGCGGGCGGCCGCGAGCGGCGGGCGCGCGGCAATGCGGGGAGTCGAAGGCCAACTTTCATGGCTCGGTCCTAGAAGCCGCCGCGGCTCGCCGCGAGGGGGACATGGCCACGACGGCGCAGCGCCGGCGCGGAGGACGACGGCGGAGGCACGAACCGATGGTACTGGGTCCAATCGAGGGCGAAGCTGCGCTGCCACTGACTGGCGGAGATGCCAAACGTCGTCAGGAACTGGCTCGAGGTCGTGAGGCCGGGAAGGAGGCCCCGGAACGTCGGGTCGGGCCAGACACAATCGGAGTACTGGGTCGCGACCCATGTGATCACCGGGATCGCGACCGTCCGGCCCGCCAGCGAATAACTCTCGTACAGCGGCACCGTGATCGAGTTGAGCCCCACCGGAAGGTCGCCGGAGAACTGGCCCGAGGCGTAGAAGTCGCCGCCCCAGTCCGGGCGGCTTGCGATCGCCGCGTAGCGCGCCTGGATGGCTGCGCCAATCGCCGAGGCCACTGGAGGCAGGCCCCACGTGTACTCGCTGACGTTTCCTTGGGAGACGCTCAACGAATAGCCGCCCCAGTAGGTCCCGGCGTTGTCCGCCTGAATCGTGATGTCGGCGCTCACGTAGTCGTACATCCACTGAGTCGACAGGGGGCGGTGCTCGGTCGAGCCGGTGTAGGCGGGCAGCATCGCCTTCCAGTCCGGGACCGGGTTCGTGAACAGCGCCCCGGGCCGGATCGTGAGCGGGACCTCGGGCGTCGACGGGTTGCCGTCCCAGTTCGCGGTCACGGTGTATCCGTTGGTCAGCGCCTGACGGATCTGCGGCAGACGCGCGAGCAGCGAATCGATGCCGGCCTGCGACAAGCCGCGCGGGCCCACCCGGATCACGTCGTCGTCCTGCGGATCGGTCTCCGCGAGCAGCGAGCCGATGGCGGCCGAGACATCGTCCACCGAGCCCACCAGATCGAGCTGGGCGAGCCCCAGCTGTCCCGCCCCATCGCCGTTGAGCTGCAGCCAGTGGCTGCCCGGTTGGATGGCGCGGAGCAGGCTGGCCTCGTCGTAGGCGGGGAAGTTCAGGTCGTATGCGACCGCCACGCGGCACATGGTCGACAGGAGCTTGCATGCCGCGCGCAGGGCCAGGATGTCGGTGCGGTCGATCTCGACCGGCTCCGCAGCGAGATCGCCCTGCATCGCCGGCGTGACCACGAACGTGAAGCCGACCTCCGCTGCCACGGCGTCGAGGTGCGCGATGGCCTCCGTGAGTCGCGGCAGCGCGCGGTCGTGAAGGATATCCTGCACTCGCGAGAGCCGCGGATCCGGCGCCACCAGCGGCGAGCGCGCCAGGGAGACGAGCGCGAGCGGCACCAGGTCGAACGGCAGCGACAGCGCATCGCGCCCGGACGTGAAGCCGGCGGGAATGCCGAGCGGGGCCTGCGGCGAAGGGGTGACTTCGAAGGGCACGTGCGTCTGGAGGTACGTCTTCCACTCGTCGAATGCTTCGTTCACCTCGGGGTCGCTTGTGAGGATCAGGAGTCCCAGCACAGCGAGCCCGAAGCGGGCGCGGACCCTGCCCGCAGCACTCAGGCTCGGGTTCTGATACGCATGGTCGTAGTACTGGTACGCCGTCTGGAAGTTCAGGTCCGCGGGGCGCCGCGGGTTCGAGCCGATCTCGTCGAACAGCACGTGTGCGAGCACGCTGTCGGCGGAGTTCACGAGCGGGTCAGAGCCGGCTTCGGTCTCGGTGTCGGGCTTGGTGCTGGATTTCTTTCCGCAGCCGGTGCAGAAGGCGAGCGCGAGCGCCAGCAGGACGGCGCCCAGGGGGATGAAACGGGAAGTGAACGAGCGCATGGGATTCGCTCCTTGGGTGGATCCCTTCGAGCGGTCGGCGCGAAACCGGACGCTCGACGACGGTTCGTGAACGGAAATGGAGGCGGCGGGGCTCGCGGCTTACGGGTGGGGGTGCGGCCGGCTGCCGCGAGACCGACCCCATCATACTCCCTGAAGCGGCGGCCGCGCTTCGGCAGGATTGCGGGGTGGAAGGTGTTCCGGGGCGCCCCCAGCGCCGCTCCCGGGCGCGACCTTAGGCGGGGCCGGGCGCCGCCCTCCGCCCGGTTGTGGCAGAATTCCCGCCCGATGGCTTCGAATTCCCACGTCCGCGGCAAGGCGTCCCCTCGCTGGCCACTCTGGATCGCGCTCGGCCTCGTGGCGCTGGTCGCTGCTGCGTGGGCGGCGATCGCGGTGCTCTTCCCGCCGGATCGCGTGCGCGCCGTGGTCCAGGCCCAGCTCTCGCGCACGCTCGCACGCGATGTCAGCTTCGAGAACGCATCGGTCTCGCTGTGGCCGCCTGTGCGGCTGCGCGTGCAGGGCTTGAAGCTCGCGGGACCCGGCGGGCTCGGGGGACCGGCCTTCGAGGCCCGCGCTCTCGCTCTCGATCTCGAAGTGCTGCCGCTCATCGTGCGCCGCCTCGTCGTGCGCAGGCTCGTGGTCGATCATCCCATGCTCCACGTCGTCGTCGGCCCGGACGGCCGCACCAATTTCGACGGCTTGATGCGGCCGCCGCCCGCGAGTGCTCCGGGCGCTCCCGGCGAAGGCGGCGGGCCAGCTGCGCCCCTCGACCTCGCGATCCGCCAGCTCTCGATCGTCGAGGCGCAGGTGTTGGTGGACGATTTCGCGGCGTCGCGGCGCGTCGCGCTCGGCCTCGACTCACGCCTGGGCTTCGCGCTCGAGCGCGGCGGTGAGCGCGTGGCCACAGATGGCGTGACGCGCGTGCGCGGACTCGCCTTCGGGCCGCTGGCCGCCACGCACCACGCCGACATGAGCCGCGCGCTGGCCAGGATCGAGTGGCGGATCGAGCACCGCGGCAAGTACGAAGCTGCTTCGAGGCGGCTGGCGCTCGAGCGCCTGGTCGTTGGGGCGGGCAAGGCCGAGCTGACGCTCACAGGCGTCGTGGACGATCTGCCGGGAGCGTCGCGCGTGGACTTCCGTGCCCGGGGCGAGAACGTGGACCTGGCGCATGTGATCGAAGCGGTCGCCGCCGCCGACGCCCGCGCGCTCCACGGCTTTCAGGGCTCGGGCCGCCTCGATTTCGATCTCGCGATCCGAGGCCCGCTCGGGCCCGGCGCCGCGCCTGGTGGAGCGGACGCGTCCGGTGCCGGCGAATCCCCGCGCGCTCCGACGCCGGCCCGCATGCCGGTCGTCACAGGCACGATCGCAATCGCGAACGGCGCGTTCCGCTACCCCGGCGGTCCCGCGGGCGTTGAATCGCTCGCGTTCACCGCGCATCTCGGGCCCGATTCGCTCGGCATCGGCGATCTGGCGGCGCGCGTCTCCGGCCAGCCGGTGCGCGCGGAGCTCGCGGTGACGCGCTTCGCCGATCCAGAAGTGCGCTTCGCGGTGCGCGGCGACGTGGACCTCGCAGCCGTCTCGCCGTTGATCGCTCCGCAGGACGTGAAGCTCGGCGGCCGCGCCGCGCTCGACCTCCGCGGCCACGGGCGCGCCAAGGATCCGAGCGCGATGGCGCTCGAAGGCCGCGTCCGGCTCGCGGGCGTGAGCGTGGAGTCCCATGCTCTGCCGAAGAAGATCGAGCAGGTGAGCGGTGAGATCGCGCTCTCCCCCGCGCGCGCCGAGATCCGCGGCCTGAACGTGCGTGCCGGTCAGTCGTCGTTCGCGCTCGAAGGCGCTGTCACGCGGCCGCTCGCCCTGACGGCCGCTCCGGGCAAGGTCGAGGCCTCCGATGTGGACTTCACCCTGCGCTCGCCGTATCTCGACCTCGCCGAGCTGCTCCCGGTGACGCCGGGATCGCCGGGGGTGATGCCCAACGCGCGCGGCGGCGGACGTGTCGAGATCGGGCGGCTCAGGAACCAGAAGCTGGACGTGACGAACGTGAAAGCGCGCCTCGCGCTCACTCCCGGCGTGCTCGAAGTGCCCGAGTTCTCGTTCGACGGCTACGGCGGAGCTGTGCGCGGCGCCGGGCGATTCGACCTGCACGATCCCGCGCGGCCGGTCTACGCGGTCAAGGCGAAGGTGGACACCGTCGAGGCCGACCGCCTGCTCTCGGCCTGGACGCCGGCGCGCGGGCTGCTGCACGGCGCGCTCAACACCACGCTCGATTTCTCCGGGGAAGGCTCGACGCCCGACGATCTCAAGCGCTCGCTCACCGCCGTCGGTCTGGCTGCGCTCGCGAACGGCACGCTGGGTCCAGGGCCCGCGCTCGAAGCGCTCTCGCAGTTCACGCAGGTCCCGGAGCTGAAGGAGGTGCGGTTCCACGACATGAAGCTTCCCTTCCGGGTCGAGCGCGGGCGGATGATCACCGATCCCGTCGTGCTCAACGGGTCGAATGGTGAATGGCGGCTCTCGGGCGGAATCGGCTTCGACGGCGCGCTCGACTACGCCGTGAGCACAACGTTGCCGCCCGACGTCGTGAAGCGGCTCGGCGCGGCCGGAGCGCTCGCCGCCGGCGCGCTGGCGGGCGCGGACGGCCGCATCCTGATCGACCTGCGCGTGACCGGAAACGCGAAGTCCCCGCGCATCGACTGGGACAAGAAGGCCATGGGCGAGCGCGCGAAGGGGAACCTGTCCTCGACCCTCGAGAAGCAGCGCGCGCGGCTCGAGAGCGAGCTGCTGAAAGGGCTCGCGCCCCCGGGCGGCGGTAGCGGCGACAGCGCACGAGCCGGCGGGCCGCGGGACGATGCCCGCGCCCGCCGCGCGCTCGAGGACAGCCTCGCGAAGACCGCGCGCGGGCTGTTCGAAGGTCTCTTCAGCAAGCCGAAGCGCGACACGACGCGGCGGTGAGTCCGGGAGAAC
>VBOS01000163.1 GCA_005893185.1 Candidatus Eiseniibacteriota bacterium | reverse complement strand
CTCCCAGCAGCCCCATGCCGGCGATCGCGAACGCGATCCCGGTCTGAAGCCGAACCGACGTGAGCCGGAACCAGAACGTGGTCGAGTCCATGCCCGTGAAGTGGCCGAACGATGAGGCGAGCCCCAGCGTGGCGAGCGCGGCCCCGAGCGAGGCCGCGATCGGCGCGCGGCGTGGCGAAGCGCGTCCGCGCGCGAGAGCGATGAGCCCAGCCCCGAGCAGGACGAGCTGGAGCGCAGCGACCCGGCCGAGCGACTCGCGGTCCGCGCTCGCGACGCGCAGGGCGTGCCCGAACAGGGACGCGAACCCGTCGGCCTCGACGCCCAGCAGCCGCGCCGCTACGGCGCCCAGGCCGACCGCGGTCGCGAACGCTCCGCCGGGCAGCGCGAGGCGCGGACGGCCGAAGACGATCGCGATCAGGCCGACGCCCGCGAGCAGCAGGGCCACGCCCGTCAGGTATCCGGTGGGCGGCCCGGGCAGGAAGGCGCTCGCCAGCCGCGGCACGCCGCTGTGCCAGCCGCCCACCACCAGCGTCCCGAAGGCGGCGCACGACGCGCCGCACCCGGCCGCGATGAAGACCGCGCATCGGTTGGCGAGACTCATCGGTCCACTCCATGGGCCCGGGCCTGGGCGGAGGCGATGAGGCCCACCCCTGATGAAGGCGAGCGCGCAGGGATGGCGGCGGCACCCGTCCTGGGTCGGGTTCGAAGCGAGGCACTGGGCCCCGGCCCGAACAACTGCCGGCCGCATCTTCCTTGATTGCGGGCCGATGGAAGACCATCGCCCCGTCCATGTCCGGCGATCGAGGATATCGGCCGGAGTCGGTGGGGGCTTTAGCCCGACCCAAGCCAGGCCGCGGCCCGCTCCGGATCCACGTTGCCTCCGGAGAGGATCACGCCCACGCGCGATCCCGGGAGCTTCACCTGCCCGGAGGTCAGAGCTGCGAGCCCCAGCACGCCGGTCGGCTCGACCACGAGCTTCATGCGCTCCCACACGAAGCGCATGGCCTCGATCAGCGCGGAATCGGGAACCGCCGTCATCTCGCTCACCCAGCGGCGGATGATCGGAAACGTGATCTCCCCGAGCGCGGGAGTGCGGGCGCCGTCGGCGATGGTCTGCGGATTCTCGGCGCGCTCGATCCGGCCGCTGCGAAAGGAACGCGCGCCGTCGTCACCGGCCTCGGGCTCGACGCCGATGACGCGACACTCGCCCGCGAGATGCCGGGCGGCGATCGCCGAGCCGGAGATGAGCCCGCCGCCGCCCACCGGAACCAGGAGCGCATCGAGCGGTCCCGCTTCCTCGATCAGCTCGCATGCTGCCGTGCCCTGTCCCGCGAGGATGTCGGGATGATCGAAGGGCGGAATGAGCGTGAGCCCGCGCTCGCGCGCCAGCCGCGCCGCGAGCGCTTCGCGGCTCTCGGCGGTGGGGGCGCCGGCGCGGGTCTCGGCGGGATCGGGCGGGCCGGAAGCGGCGCCTTGCGGCTCCGGCCCGTAGAGCACGACCTCGGCCCCGTAGCCGCGGGTCGCTTCGAGCTTCGAGCGCGACGCCCAGCGCGGCATCACGATCGTGGCGGGAATGCCGCGCATGCGTGCGACCAGCGCGACGGCCTGGGCGTGATTGCCGGAAGAGTAGGCGATCACGCCGCGGCGCCTCGCGTCGTCGGGCAGGCGGGAGATCGCGTTCCAGGCCCCGCGGAACTTGAATGCGCCCCCACGCTGGAGGTTCTCGCACTTGAGGAAGACGCGCGCGCCGACCCGCTCGTCGAGCGTACGCGAGGTCGCGACCGGCGTACGATGGGCGACACCTTCGAGCCCTTTGCGCGCCGAGAGCAGACGCGCGGTCCAGTCCGCCAGATCGGGAGCGCCGGAGGAGGCGGCCCTCAACCGCCTGCGCCTCCCCCGAAGTCGAGGCCCGGCTCGGTCTGGCGGCGCGGATCGAGCGCGCGCTCGATCTCCTCCGGCCCCAGCGACGTCATCTCCCGCGCCAGCGCGCGCACCGGCCGCCCGGTCTTGAACGACTGCTTGGCGATCTCAGCGGCCTGGTCGTAGCCGATGAGCGGGTTCAACGCCGTCGCCATGCTGGGCGAGATCTCGACGTAGCCGCGGCAGGTCTCCTCGTTGGCGACCGCTCCGGCGATCGTCTTGTCCGCGAGGGCCCGGCAGGCCCCGGAGAGGAGCTGGATGCTCTCGAGCAGGTTGCGCGCGATCAGCGGCAACATGGTGTTGAGGTCGAGCTGACCCCACTGCGCCCCGAGCGTGATCGCGACGTGGTTGCCCATGACCTGCGCGCCGACCTGGATCACGGCTTCGCAGATCACCGGATTCACCTTGCCCGGCAGGATGCTCGAGCCCGGGTGGATCGCGGGCAGGGTGATCTCGGCGAGGCCGCAGCGCGGCCCGCTGTTCATGAGCCGCACGTCGTTCGCGATCTTCATCAGGCTCGCCGCCACAGTGTTGAGCGCCCCGCTCGCCCACGCCGCACCGTCCTGGGCGCCCTGGGCCTCGAAGTGGTTCGCCGCCTCGACGAAGGTCGTGCCGGCGAGCCGCCCGATCTCATCGGCCATGCGGCGGCCGAACTCGGGATGCGTGTTGAGCCCGGTGCCCACCGCCGTGCCCCCGATCGCCAGCTCGCGCAGGTCGGGCAGCACAGCCCGCACGCGCGCGATCGAGTGCTCGACCTGCGATGCGTAGCCGCCGAACTCCTGCCCGAGCCGGATGGGCGTTGCGTCCATGAGGTGGGTGCGGCCGGTCTTGATCACGTGGTCCCAGACCTTCGCCTTCTCCGCCAGCGCCGCGCGCAGGTGCTCGAGGGCGGGCAGGAGATCGCGCTCGATCTCGATCACAGCCGACACGTGGAGCACCGACGGGATCACGTCGTTGCTGCTCTGGCCGAGGTTCACCTGGTCGTTGGGATGGACCCTGCGGCCCAGGATCTCCGCCGCCCGGTTCGCGATCACCACGTTCGCGTTCATGTTGAAGCTGGTGCCGCTCCCGGACTGGAACACGTCGATCGGGAACTCCGCGTCCCAGCGTCCCTCGCGCACCTCGCGCGCCGCTTTCTCGATGGCGTCAGCCGTCGGGCGGTCGAGCAGCCCGAGCGCCAGGTTCACGCGCGCAGCTGCCGCCTTGACGAGCCCGAGGGCGTGGAGGACATGGCCCGGCAGGGGCTGGCCCGAGATCTGGAAGTTCTCTACGGCGCGCTGGGTCTGCGCCCCGTAGCGGGCGGCCTTCGGCACATTCATCTCGCCCATGCTGTCCTTTTCCTCCCGGTATTCGGCCGTCATGGCGAAGCTCCTTGCGTTTGATGCTCGGCCGGCAGGATCTCGAAGCGGCTGGTGAGCGTCACCGCCGGCTGCAGCATCGCGTGCACCGAGCAGTACTTCGTGTCGCTCAGGCGGATCGATTCCTCGACCGCCGCTGCGTTCAGGTCATGGCCACGCACGCGGTGAAGGATGTCGATCCGCGTGTAGGCGCGCGGGTGCTCCTCACGGCGCTCGGCCGAGACCTCGATCTCGTAGCCCGTCACGCGCTGGCGCTTCTTGCGCAGCAGCGAGATCACGTCCATGCCGGAGCAGCCCGCCACCGCCCCCAGGACCACCTGGACCGGATTGGGATGCGTGGCCTCCGGCCCGCTCTCGAGCGTGAAGGACACCTTGCCGGTGGTGACCAGGAAGCGCAGCCCGGTCTCGACCGTCTGCAATGACAGATGTGCTGTGCTCTTGCTCATGGGGTCCCTCTCCCCTCCCCAGCCCCTCCCGTCGGCCTCAGCTCCGCCGCAGCGGACGCGCGTGAGTTCCCGGCGACGCGGACGGCTTCCGCCGCGAAGTGTAGGCAACTCGTCTGCGCCCCGCCACCCGGAGCGCCGGGCGCAGCTGCGCGGGCAGCGTCCGCGGCTGGCGCAGCGCCTTCGCTCCCGGCGGGGCCGGCAAGGGTGAGGTCGAGCTCGTCGTCTGTGAGCACGTTCCTGCGCGCGAGGATCTGCGCCGTGTCGTGCTCGAACACGAGATGGGTGATGTGATCGAGCCCCACCTCGAGCTGCTTGCGGAATCCCACCATCTTGACCAGGTAGGCCCCGGCCCACGCCAGCCAAGCGAGCCGGCCCGAGAGCGGCACGCCGAACAGCTCGAGCACGGAGCTGTGCTTCCCGAGCGAGATGATGTAGCCCGCGTCGTGGAACTTGAAGGGCCCGGTATCGAGACCGCGGGCGCGGCGCACCAGCCGGTTTCCGACGTACTGACCCATCGCGATCGCGGTCTGCGAGAGCTGGGGCTGCAGGCGCCCGTCCGGACGGCGCGCGCCCGCGCAGTCGCCGATCACGTAGACGCCTTCGAGCGCCCGCCCCTCGGGATCCACCGCCCGCAGGCACTCGTCCACGATCACGCGGCCGTCCGGCACGTGGCGAAGCGGCAAGTCCCGCACCAGCTGCGGCGGGTACACGCCCGCGGTCCACACGATCGTGAAGGCTTCCACGGGCTCATCTCCCACGAACACGCGCCGCGGCTCGACCCGGGTGACGGCGGAGTCGATGCGCACCCGCACGCCGCGGCGCCCGAGGTGGCGCCGCACGTAGTCCGAGTGGGCGGGACGCGCAGCCGCCACCAGGCGGCTGCCGCTCTCGATCAAGGTCACTGTGAGATCCGAGCGGCCGATCCCCGGATAGCGGGGCAGCAGCGTTTCGCTCGCCATCTCCATCAGCTCGGCTGCGACCTCGACCCCCGTCACGCCCCCGCCCACGATCGCGAACGACAGCAGGCGACGGCGCTGCGCCTCGGTCTCGGCCTGCTCCGCCATCTCGAACAGCTCGACGACGCGGGCGCGCAGCCTCATCGCATCCACGATCGTCTTGAAGGGGAGCGTGTGCTCGGCGGCGCCGGGCACGCCGTAGTAGTTGGTCACGCTCCCGACCGCGACCACCAGCGTGTCGTAGCTCTCGACCAGGCCGTTGTGGAGCGTGACGAGGCGGCGGTCGAGATCGATCCCCATCGCCTTGTTCTTGAGGAATCGGATATGACGGTGCGCCGCCATCGTGCGAAGCGGGTACACGATGTGGCGGGTCTCGACCGCCCCCACAGCTACTGCGGGCAGCAGCGGATTGAATTGGAAGAAGTTCTCCTTGTCGATGAGCCGCGTGTCCCAGCCGCTCCGCGCCGCCGCCGAGCGGCCGATCGCGCGCGCCACGTCCAGCCCACCGAACCCGCCACCCAGGATGATCAGCTTCTGCGGAGCCATCGGCGCAGGATATCACCGTCCCTAAGCCGATCCGGCGCCCGCCCATGCTACGCTTGGCGCCCGTGCCCGCGATCTCCGTGCTGCTTCCCGTCCGCAACGCCGGACCCTACCTCGCGGCCGCGCTCGCCTCGATGTGGCGGCAGACGTTCCGCGACTTCGAGGTGATCGCGGTGGACGACGGCTCGAGCGACGGGAGCGGCGAGCGCCTCGAGCGCGCGGCCGTCGCCGAACCGCGGTTGCGCGTGATCCATACCCCGCCCGCCGGCCTTCCGGCCGCGCTCAACACCGCCCTCCAGCACGCGCGCGCGCCCGTCATCGCGCGCCACGACGGCGACGATCTCTCCCATCGCGAGCGCTTCGCGCGGCAGCTCGCTCATCTCGCCGGCCATCCGCGCACCGCCGCCGTCGGCTGCCGGCTGCGCCTCTTCCCCACAGCCAGCATCACCGACGGCATGAGGCGCTGGGCGCGCTGGCACAATGCGCTCCATACCCACGAGGCGATGGCATGCGAGGCGCTGATCGACAGCCCGCTCGCGCACGGCACGGCGATGATCCGGCGCACATGGCTCGCGCGCGTGGGCGGCTGGCGCGATCGCGGCTGGCCGGAGGACCTCGATCTATGGCTCCGCATGCTCGCGCGCGGCGCGCGCATCGAAAAGTGCGAAGCTACGCTCTACGCGTGGCGTCAGCACGCCGAAAGCGCAACCCGCCGCGACCCGCGCTACGCGCCCGCCCGTTTCGCGGAACTCAGGATGGACGCGGGCAGCAGCGGATTGAATTGGAAGAAGTTCTCCTTGTCGATGAGCCGCGTGTCCCAGCCGCTCCGCGCCGCCGCCGAGCGGCCGATCGCGCGCGCCACGTCCAGCCCACCGAACCCGCCACCCAGGATGATCAGCTTCTGCGGAGCCATCGGCGCAGGATATCACCGTCCCTAAGCCGATCCGGCGCCCGCCCATGCTACGCTTGGCGCCCGTGCCCGCGATCTCCGTGCTGCTTCCGGTCCGCAACGCCGGACCCTACCTCGCGGCCGCGCTCGCCTCGATGTGGCGGCAGACGTTCCGCGACTTCGAGGTGATCGCAGTGGACGACGGCTCGAGCGACGGGAGCGGCGAGCGCCTCGAGCGCGCGGCCGTCGCCGAACCGCGGTTGCGCGTGATCCATACCCCGCCCGCCGGCCTTCCGGCCGCGCTCAACACCGCCCTCCAGCACGCGCGCGCGCCCGTCATCGCGCGCCACGACGGCGACGATCTCTCCCATCGCGAGCGCTTCGCGCGGCAGCTCGCTCATCTCGCCGGCCATCCGCGCACCGCCGCCGTCGGCTGCCGGCTGCGCCTCTTCCCCACAGCCAGCATCACCGACGGCATGAGGCGCTGGGCGCGCTGGCACAATGCGCTCCATACCCACGAGGCGATGGCATGCGAGGCGCTGATCGACAGCCCGCTCGCGCACGGCACGGCGATGATCCGGCGCACATGGCTCGCGCGCGTGGGCGGCTGGCGCGATCGCGGCTGGCCGGAGGACCTCGATCTATGGCTCCGCATGCTCGCGCGCGGCGCGCGCATCGAAAAGTGCGAAGCTACGCTCTACGCGTGGCGTCAGCACGCCGAAAGCGCAACCCGCCGCGACCCGCGCTACGCGCCCGCCCGTTTCGCGGAACTCAGGATGGACGCGCTACGCAGCGGATTCCTCGCGCGCGGCCGCGCGGTCACCCTCGTCGGCGTCGGGCGAACGCTGCGCGAATGGGAAGGGCGCATCGCTGCGACCGACATCCGCGTGCGGGCGATCGAAGCCGGGCGCCCCCGTCCGGACGTGATCTGCTCGCTCCGCCCACGGGCTGTGATGGTATTCGGGGCCGCGCCCGCGCGGGCGCGCTGGCGCGAAGCTTTGGTCGCCCGGGGGCTCGTGGAATTGCGCGATTTCGTATTCGTCGCATGATACCGAAATTACGCGATACAAGGCCGTTACACAGGGCCCAACGCATCCGCAAAACCTGCTTTCCTGCTGTGAAGCGAGGGTGTTTCGATCCCGGTAAGCCCCTGCATTCGTGTCGGCTCACGGAATTGCGGTTGACACCGGGTTGCCGGTAATGGACGATGACTCAAGTGCAAACGAGTTGATCCCCCATTCAGGAGGCTCCGATGCCGAAGGCACGACGGAAGCGCATGACGTACACGGAAGGACAGCGGAGGACAATCCTGCTCGCGGCACAGAAGGACGGACTCACTGCCATTCAAGTGCAGAAGCGATTCGGCGTGAAGCCGATCACCTATTACTCGTGGCGCAAGAAGCGCGGCGTCGCGGCGCGTCGCGGGCGCAGGGGGCTCGCGATGGCCGCATCGGGCGGGCTCGGCATCCAGCTCCGCAGCGCCGTGCAGTCGAGGATTCGGCAAGTACTGCCGGAGATCGTGAAGTCCGAGGTCGGCAACTACATGACCTCGCTGTTCGGCGGTCGCGGCGGCCGCAGGCGCCGGCGCTCGCTCATCTAGCCGAATTCACTTGCGCCCCCCGCGACCGCGGGGGGCGTTTGCTTTTCCGGTCACGCCCGCGCGGAGAGCCTCGCCGCAGCCGCTTGATCGAGATACCAGTCGCGGTCGCGCACCAGCCGCGCCGGAAGCTCGCGGGCTTCGACGTCTCCCTCGAGCGCGCGGGCCACCGCTTCCGCCTTCTCCGTCCCGGTTGCGAGCACCAGCACCTTTCGCGCTTCCGCGAGCGCGCGTGCCGTGAGGGTGAGCCGGCGCGCGGGCGGCTTGGGGCTGTCGAGAACGTACGCCACCCGCCGCGCCCGCTCGCCCACGAGCGGCGAGCCCGGGAACAGCGATGCGACGTGACCGTCCTCGCCCACGCCGAGAACCAGCGCGTCGATCGGCTCGCTCAGGTGGGCTTCGTATTCCTCGACCGCGGCTTCCAGGTCCGGATACTCGCCCTTCATGCGGTGGACGTTGCGCGGCGGGATGCCGAGCGGGTCGATCAGCGTCTCGCGCGCCAGCCGGAAGTTGCTGGTTGCGTCGCCCGGCGGGACGGCGCGCTCGTCGGCGAAGAAGATGCGTGCGTGCGACCAGTCCACGCGCGAGCGCAGCTGCTCGGAGGCGAGCTTGCGGTAGGTGGCGACCGGCGTGCGCCCGCCCGAGAGGGCGAGGCTCGCGCGGCCGAGCGTCGCGAGGCTCGCGGCCAGCGCCACCACGACCGCCTCGGCCGCTGCGTCGGCGAGCGCGGCCGCGTCCCCGAACACGCGGACGCTCCCCACCGCCGCGCTCAGGCCTTCCGGCCGTTCACAGCTCGCGCCACGCGCGCCGGTCGCGCCGCATCAGCTCGAGCGCGCGCTCCGGGCCCCACGAGCCCGGCTCGTAGTTGGGGAATTCGCCCGGCGGCTGCCGCTCGATGAAATCGAGGATAGGCGTGATCCACGCCCAAGCTGCCTCGACCGCGTCGCGCCGTGAGAACAGCGTGGCATCGCCGCGCATCGCGTCCAGCAGCAGGCGCTCGTAGGCTTCGGGCGGCTCGCCGCCGAAGGTCTCGCGGTAGCTCATGTCCATCGCCACCGTTCCGACCTTGAGGTCGAGCCCCGGCACCTTGGAGGCGAAGCGCAGCGCGATCCCCTCGTCGGGCTGGATGCGCAGCGTGAGCACGTTGGGCACGATCCGGTCGCATACGTCCGCCCGGCCAAAGAGACAGAGCGGGATCGGACGCATGGTGAGCGAGATCTCGGTCACGCGCTTCGCGAGCTTCTTGCCTGTGCGCAGGTAGAACGGCACGCCCTGCCAGCGCCAGTTGTCGACGAACACGCGCAGCGCTGCGTAGGTGGGCGTCACGGAGTCGGGCGCGACATCGGGCTCGGCGCGGTAGCCGCGATACTGGCCCAGCACCAAGTCCCGGGCCATCGTGTCCTCCCAGGGGACGCGCAGCGCGTGCAGCACCTTGAGCTTCTCGGAGCGGATGTCGTCCGCCTCTCCGGTCGTGGGCGGCTCCATCGCCGTCAGGCTCAGCACCTCGAGCATGTGACTCTGCACCAGGTCGCGCAGCACCCCGGTCTGCTCGTAGAACTTGCCGCGCGTTCCCACCCCGATCGTCTCCGCCGCGCAGATCTCGACGTATTCGACGTAGTTCCGGTTCCAAAGCGGCTCGAAAATGCTGTTCGCGAAGCGGAACACCAGGATGTTCTGGACCGTCTCCTTGCCGAGATAATGATCGATGCGAAACGTCTGCGATTCGTGCAGCACGCGCGCGAGCAGGGCGTTCAGCGCCCGCGCCGACTCCAGGTCGCGCCCGAACGGCTTCTCGACGATCGCGCGGCTCCACGGTCCCCCGTCGGGAGGGTGAATGAGACCCGCGGCCTTCAGGCGGTGCAGGATGGTCGGGAACTCCGTGGGCGGGACCGCCAGGTAGAAGAGGCGGTTTCCCGCGAGCCCGCGGGCCTGGTCGAGGTCGGCGAGGCGCTCCGCGAGGCGCGCGTAGGCCGCGGGGTCCGCGAATTCGCCCTCGGCGTACTCGAGCTGCGGGCCGAAGCGCTCCCAGCACGCGCGGTCGAGCGGGGCGAGGCGCGAGAACTCGGCCACGCCGCGGCCCATCTCCTCGCGGAACGCAGCGTCGCTCCACGGCCGCCGCGCGAAGCCCAGCGCCGCGAAGTTCTCGGGCAAGAGGCCGCCGCGCGCCAGGTTGTAGAGCGCGGGCACGAGCTTGCGGCGCGTGAGGTCGCCGCTCGCGCCGAAGATCACCATCGCGCAGGGTGGCGCTTCCGTGCGCGCCGTGCCCGCGGGCGGCGCAGAGACCGCCGCGACCCGCGTGCTCACGGGCGCACGCTCACGCCGGGGGCGGGCGCGTCGGAAACGTGGCGGCCGAGCTGCGCGCGCTTCACGTCTTCTCCCGCACCGCGTGGCCGCCGAACTCCGCCCGCAGCGCGGCCAGCACGCGGTCGCTGAAGGCGTCGTCCTGGCGCGAGCGGAAACGCCGGAAGAGCGAGAGCGCCAGCACAGGCGCCGGCACGCCGCGATCGATTGCCTCGAGCACCGTCCAGCGCCCCTCGCCCGAGTCCTCGACGTAGCCGCGGATCCGGTCGAGCCCCGGATCCCCGGCGAAGGCGCGCTCCGCCAGCTCCAGCAGCCACGAGCGCACGACGCTGCCCTGGTTCCAGAGGTGCGCGATCGCCTCGAGATCGTAGCCGTAGTCGGCTGCGCGCAGCAGCTCGAAGCCCTCGGCGTAGGCTTGCATCATGCCGTACTCGACGCCGTTGTGGATCATCTTAGCGAAGTGGCCGGCGCGCGACCGCCTTCGCATCGCCGCCCAGCATCATGCAGTAGCCGTTCTCGAGCCCCCAGATCCCGCCCGATACGCCCGCATCCACGAAATCGAGGCCCGCGCTCTTCATGCGCTCGGTGCGGCGCTTCGAGTCCCGGTAATTCGAGTTGCCGCCGTCCACCATCAAGTCGCCGCGCTCGAGGCGCGGCAGCAACGCATCGAGCAGGTCGTCCACCGGCTGGCCGGCCGGGATCATGGCCCAGATCGCCCGCGGCGCAGCCAGCGAATCGACCAGTTCTTCGAGGGAAGCTGCGCCCACGGCGCCCTGCGCCTTCGCCTTGGCGACGGGATCCGCGCCCCGATCCCATGCGACGACGCGATGTCCGGCGCGCATGAGGCGGATCGTCATGTTGAGTCCCATGCGACCCAGGCCGACGAATCCGATCTCCATGGACGCTTCCTTTCGTGGAGGGAGGGCTCGCGACAGCATGCGATGTGACCGTGCGCGGCAGTCACTATCTCCGCGGATCGCACGGCAAGCAAGCGCGGCGCTCGGAGCCGGCCGCCGCCCGAGCGGGGCACGGGCGCCCGTGCCCCCTCAGACGGCCACGCGGACGGGCGCCAGCTCGCCTGCAGCTCCCGCGGGCTCCTCGACCTCCTCGATGGCGGCGGAGTGCTGGCGCGCGACCAGCATGTAGATCGCCGGCACCACCAGCAGCGTGAAGGCCGTGCCGATGATCATGCCGCTGACCAGCACGATGCCGATGCTGTTGCGCGCGCCGGCCCCCGGTCCGGTCGCGAACACCAGCGGCAGGTGGCCGAAGACCGTGGCGGCGGTCGTCATCAGGATCGGCCGGAGTCGCGTGCCAGCTGCCTCGATCACGCTCTCGAGCTTGCTTCGCCCCGTCTCCTGCAGGTGGTTGGCGAACTGGACGATGAGGATGCCGTTCTTCGCCACGAGGCCCACGAGCGTGATCAGCCCCACCTGGCTGTAGATGTTGAGCGTTGTGAGGCCCAGGAACGAGAACAGCAGGGCGCCCGCGAGCGCGAGCGGCGCCGAGCCCGCCAGGATCACGAACGGGTCGCGGAAGCTCTCGAACTGGGCTGCCAGCACCAGGAAGATCAGGATCGCTGAGAGCATGAAGATGCCGAGGAACTTGCTGCCCTCGGTGCGCAGCTGCCGCGACTCGCCCGCGTAGTCCACCGTGAAACCCCGCGGCAGCATGGTCCGGGCCTCGTCCTCGAGGAAGCGGAGTGCCCGGTCCAGCGACACGCCCGGCGGGATGACGCCCTGAATGCGGACCGCGTTCAGCTGCTGGAAGCGCTTGAGCTCGCGCGGCTCGGTGGTGCTGCGCAGGGTGGCGAACGTGGACAGCGGCACGAGCCCGCCGTTGGTCCCTGTGACGTAGATCTCCTTGAGCTGGTCGGGGGTGAGCCGCTCGCTGCGCTTGACCTGGGGAATCACCTTGTAGCTCCGCCCCTGGATGCTGAAGCGGTTGACGTAGTTTCCACCCAGCAAGGTGGACAGGTCCTGGCCCGCCTGGCTCATCTCCACGCCCTGGGAGCGAACCTGGTCGCGGTTGAACACCACCTCGGCCTGGGGCTGATCGAACTTCAGGTCGGCGTCCGCGAACATGAAGAGCCCGCTCTTGAAGGCCTTCTGCACGAGCTGGTTCGCGAATGTGACGAGCTGCTCGGGCTCGGCGGTCGATGCGATCACCAGGTCCACAGGGAAGTCCCCGCCGCCCGGCAGCGAGGGCGGGATGAGAGAGATGACGCGGATCCCGGGGATCTTCGAGAGTCCCGCCGCCGCCTCGAGCTGGAGCCGCTGCGCGGTCTTGCGGCGCTGGTCCCAGGGCTTGGTCACCATCCCGCCGAATCCGCCGGTCGGGAACATGAGCTGGAATGTGTTCTTGTACTCGGGGAACGACCGGTACACGTTCTCGACCTGGGACGCATAGAGCCGGGTCTGGTCGAGGGTCGAGTTCGCGGAGGCCTGGACCACGCCGAAGACCACCCCCTGATCCTCGCTCGGGGCCAGCTCCCGCTGCGAGAACATGTAGAAGGGGACGATGAGCGCCACCATGGCGCCCCACAACACGTAGGTGACGGGCCGGTACTTGAGCGTGCCGGCGAGCCGGCGCATGTAGCTCTCGCGGATCGCGTCGAAGCGCCGGTTGATCCAGCCCGCGAAGCCGCGCTCGGCGTCGCCGGCGCGGAGCAGCTTGGATCCCATCATGGGCGAGAGCGTCAGCGCGACCACGCCGGACACGATCACGGCGCCGGCGAGCGTGAATGCGAACTCGCGGAACAGGGTCCCGGTCAGGCCGCCCTGGATCGCGACCGGCGTGTAGACGGCCGCCAGGGTGATCGTCATGGCGATGATCGGGCCGGTCAGCTCCCGCGCCGCCTCGATCGCAGCCCGGAACGGCCCCAGTCCACTGCGCAGGTGACGCTCGACGTTTTCGACCATCACGATCGCGTCGTCCACGACCAGGCCCACGGAGAGCACGATGGCGAGCAGGGTCATGAGGTTGATCGTGAAGCCCGCGATCATCATGAGGAACACGGCTCCGATCAGCGAGATCGGAATCGCGATCACCGGGATGAGCAGGGAGCTCTCGATGTATTCGGTCGAGTCGTACGGGATGCCGGCCTTCATGCCGACCGGGAGCTGGGCCTCGATATCCGGCATCACCTTGCGCACGCGATGGATCACGTCGAGCGTGTTGGCCCCCGGCAGCACCCAGACGCCCATGAAAGTTGCCCCCTGCCCGTCGAAGCGCACGTCCTGCTCGTAGTTCTCGGCGCCCAGGACGACGTCTGCGATGTCGCCCAGCCGCACCACCACGCCGTCGTGCTCCTTGACCACCAGCTGCCGGAACTCTTGCGGGGTCTGCAGGTCGGTGTTGGCCACCAGGTTCACCGAGACCATCGACCCCTTGGTCCGCCCCAGCGTCGAGAGGTAGTTGTTGCGGGCGAGGGCGTCGCGCACCTGGGAGGGCGAGATGCCCATGGCCGCCATCCGCTCCGGCTTAAGCCAGATCCGCATGGCGAAGGTGTGGCCGCCCAGGATGTCGGCGCGCTGGACCCCCTGGATCGCGCTCAGCTTGGGCTGCACCACCCGGGTCAGGTAGTCGGTGATCTGGTTCTGATCCAGGTCCTTCGACGAGAAGCCCAGGTACATCGCGGCGAACCGCGTGTCAGCGGTCTCCACCTCGATGATCGGTGCCTCGGCCTCGGGCGGCAGGTCGTTGCGCACCTGGGCCACCTTCGCCTGGATCTGGGTGAGCGCGGCGTTCGTGTCGTAGTTGAGCTTGAGGTGGACGGTGATCGTGCTCGCGCCCTGGGCGCTCGACGACTCGATGTAGTCGATGCCGTCGGCGCTCGCGATCACGCGCTCGAGCGGGGTCGTGATGAAGCCCCGCACCAGGTCGGCGCCGGCCCCGATGTAGGCGGTCGTCACCTTCACGACCGCGATGTCGGAGCGCGGGAATTGCCGCACGCTGAGCGAACGGATCGACTGTAGGCCGGCGATCAGGATCACGAGATTCACGACCAGCGCCAGCACCGGTCGGCGGATGAAGAGATCGGTGAGTTTCATCAGCTGTCCTCCGGCTTGGCCGCGGGGTTGTTGGCGGGCTGCACCTTGTTGTCCACGTTCACAGCGGCTCCGCTGCGCAGCTTGAAGACGCCGGAGGTCACGATTTCCTCCCCCGCCTTGAGCCCGGAGACGACCGCCGTCTGGTCGCCACGTCCGTCCCCGAGCGTCACGAAACGCTGTTGGACTCCGCGGTAGGTCTTGCCACCCGATCCCGGGAGATCGCTCACAACGAAGACCGAGTTGCCGTAAGGCGCGTAGCTGATCGCAGAGGCCGGGAGCGCGATCACGGCGCTGCCCGCGCCCAGGCTCGTCCGCACCTCGGCGAACATGCCGGGACGCAGGCGGTGGTCCGCGTTGCGGAACGTGGCCTGCACCTGCACCGTGCGCGTGGCCTCGTCCACCAGGGAGTTGATGGCCGTGATCCGGCCCTCGAGACCACCGATCGCAACGCTTTCGGCGGCCGCCACCACCTGGGCGCCGATCCGCAGCGACGACATCTCCTGCTGCGGCAGGGTGAAGTTCACGTAGACCGGATCCATCGTCTGGAGCGGCACGACGGGATCGCCGGCCTTCAAGTACTGGCCGAGGTTGACCTGGCGGATGCCGAGAACGCCGGCGAACGGCGCCCGGATCCGCTTGCGTTCGATCGTGGCCTCGATTTCCCCGACCTGCGCGTCTGCCTCAGCTGCCACGGCCGCCACCTGGTCGTACTCGGCCTGGGCAGCGACCTGCTTCGCCAGCAGCTGGCGCGATCGCTCCAGGTTGAGCCGGGCAAGCTCACGCCGGGCCTGCGCCGCCGCGAGCTGCGCCCGCTCCTGGCTCGTGTCGAGCCGCACCAGCACATCGCCCGCCGTCACCGAGCTCCCCGACTCGAAGTCGATCCCCGCGACGATCCCCGGCAGGTCCGCACTCACGACGACGCCATGCACGGCGGCCACGCTGCCGATCGCGCCGCGGGTGGTCGCCCACCGTACCTCGCGGGCCACGATCGTTGTGACCGCCTCGGGAGGCGGCTGGTACGACGAGCCCTGCGCGATCGCCGCGCGGATCTGCAGGAACTTGAAGGAACCGATGGCTCCGATGAAGAGCGCCACCGCGGCCAGCATGAGAATCATTCTCTTGCGCATCACATGCCTCCTCTGCTGTGTCCCAGGATCCGGAGAGACGCGGCTCTCATGAACCATCTCCTCCGAGTTCGGTCTTCTGCAGCCGTGAGTCCATCGATTCGGCGAACCGCTGCAGCTCGCGCGGGTCCAAGTGGGCGAGCGCCCAGCGTTCGCAGTCGTTCAGCTCCATGCCGCGCCGCGCGATCTCCTCGAGGGCTGCGCCCGGGCTGCTCACGAACCTCCGGCGCAATCCTTCATCCGTAGCGAGCAGTCCGATGATTCGTTCCACGTTGACCTGGCTCATCCCTTTATCCTTCCCCTCCACAGCTTCGCCATATCAAGGGACGTGCCGGGCCGCACCGGCGGGCTCGAAAACCGCGGATTGCGCTGCGCGCGACGCGGTTGCCACCCGCGAGGGCGGCTGGCGGCCGAGTGGTCGCGCTCACGGGGCTGTAGATGAACAGACAGTTCGCGTGTGCCTCTGCGCACGTGTCCGCGCCGCGGGTTGCGTGCTTCATCTCGCTACTCCTTGCGGCCGTAGAAACCGGTCGCGCCCCCGGCCGAAGGGCGTCGCTCCGGCCCTCGCACGAGAACGACGTTCGAGGGGCTGCGGAATCGACACTTTTTCGGCGCCGTCGGGGGCGCGAGTCGGGAGCGGCGGGTCGTCTAGAACCGATAGTCGAGTCCGACCGTCACGCGTTCCATCCAGATCGGATCGGCCGTGCCGCCGGTCGAAAGCCCCGGGGCATCGCTGGCGGGAAACGCGACCAGGGCGCGCAGGTCACCGCGCACGCCCCAGCGGGCCCGGAGCGGAACCGTCGCCCCGCCGCCGAAGTCGAGCGCGAACGCGGTCTGGGAATCCTTCAGCTCCGGCACGCGGTTCGCATCCGTGTTCGAGAGGAAGGTGACCGCTCCCGCGCCACCCGCCACATACGGC
>VBOS01000161.1 GCA_005893185.1 Candidatus Eiseniibacteriota bacterium | reverse complement strand
GCAGCGGCACGGTCGCCATGGTGGCGATCATGCTCTCGGGGCTCGCCAGCGCCGTGCCCCAGCGAGCGGCGAGCAGCCGCGCGGCCGACACGGCGAGCGCGTGGTTGTGCGCGCACACCGCTTCGAAGCCCAGCTCGCGCAGGAACGCGATCGCTGCGGGAGCGGCGAGGTGCGCGGATGGATCGCGCGTCCCGACCAGGTCGAACTCGGCGGTGTAGCCCTGATCGAGCCCCCATGAGAGCACGGCCGGATGGAGCCCCGCCTGCCGACCGAGCGGCGCCCACAGGATCCCCGAGCTGCGCGGCACCCACGCCCACTTGTGGAGGTTCGCTACGTACCAGTCCACGCCCAGCGCGGGAATGTCGAGCGCGATCGCTCCTGGCGCGTGCGCGCCGTCCGCGAGCACGGGCACACCGCGGGACCGGCAGCGCGCCGCGATCTCGGCGAGCGGCAGGAGCAGTGCGGTCTCGGATGTGATGTGGTCGGCCACGACCACGCGCGTGCGCGGGCCGACGGCCGCCGCGATGGCGGAGACGACCTCACCCGGGTCGTGGAGCGGGAACGGGATCTCGACCGTCTTCACGACCGCGCCGCGCTCGCGCGCCACGAACCGGGCGATGTTGGCGACCGCGCCGTAGACGTAGCTGGTGATCAGGATCTCGTCGCCGGGCCGGAGCGCGAGCGAGCGCATCGCGGCGTTCACGCCGGTCGTGGCGTTGTCGACGAACGCTAGGTCGTCGCCGCGCGCCCCGACGAACGCGCCCACCACGTCGGCCGCTGCGCGCATCCGCGGCGGCCCGGGGTGCCGCGCGCCCATGTCGATCGCGGTCAGCTCGCGCAGGAGGAAGCGCGAGGGCTGGCGCTCGATCTCGTCGCGGACCGCCTGCTGCGCGGCCAGCACGCGCCGCGGCGTTGCGCCCACGGTTCCGTGGTTGAGATACGCGATCGTGGGATCGAGCGCCCAGTGCGCGAGCATCGCGTGGCCGAACGGATTCGAGCGCGGCTCTCGGGCGGTGGATCCGGCGGGGACCACGGCGGATGGGGGTAGCATGAGGTTCTCCATTGGGTTGGGGCTGGGGCCATGGAAGGCGCCGCTTCGCGTATGACAGAGCGGCGCCTTCCCCGTCAAGGAATTCCTTTCCGCCTGCCTCCCTCCGTGTGAACGGCGCGGCGCCCGGAGGTGCCGGGCGCCGCGGTCTGCTACTGGCCGGTCTTCTGCTCGGGCTCTGCCTGCTTCTCCGGCGTCTCCGCCGAAGCCTGCCGCTCGACCCGCACGAACACCCAGACCCGGCTCTTGAGCCCGAGTCCGTTCTTCGCGGTCACCGCGATCCCGATGCGGCCGGCGGCTGCACCGAGCGGAACCCGGTAGCGGGCGCGCCAGACGTTCGCGGTCGAGTCGTACGCGAAGGACTGCTTCCGGCCGATCCCGTCCCAGAGGAACACCTCGACAGCATCCGCCGAGGCCTGGGCGGTGAACTCGACCGTCGACCCGGGCGTGGCCATGCTGTCGGCCGCCGAGGCGGCGACATCCGGAGGCAGGGAGTCGGCCGGCACCGACTCGATGATCCGTCCCGGCGGAACGCTCGCGGCCGGGCTCGCCTCGGCCTGCGCCACCGCGCCGAACGGCTCGACCGCGCCCTGGCCGGCGCTGGTGTCGCTGACCTTGCGCTCGCTCTGCCCGCCCCCACAGCCGGTGAGGCTCAGCGATGCGAGGACGGTGACGATGGCGATCGTCGCGGTTCTGTGATGGGTGTTCATGTTCTCTCTTCCTTCCGGCCGGGCTGCGCTCTCGATCCAACCCGGGCCTGCCGGCGCCCTGGGGAGTGACCGCCTGGCCTCGAGCGTGTCTGCCCTGCGCCAGGTGCATGGGCGGCGATCTCGTTTCGTCCGTCCCGAATCGGTGCTATCTCAAGGGCCGTGCCGAGCGCGCAACTGATTGAACCTGGCCGATTCCAGCGCGTTCGCGTCGGCGGCGCGCACGCCGAACGTGTCACGCTTGACACTGGCGAAGAGCGCCGATGATCATCGCCGGTCGTGGAAGTCATTGCCCCGCGCGCGCCAGGCGGCGCGTATCCAACGTGACACGGAGCCGAATCGCGGAGACACACGGGCCGCACCGGTCCCGCACCCGCGCCCTCTTTGCCGCGGGGGCTGTGCTCGCGGCCGCGCTTGCCAGCCCCGGCGAGGCCAAGGTGCGCCCGCTCGAGGCCAGGATCGTGTGGGCGGTCGCGGACCGCGTCTATATCGCGGCGGGGGACTCGGTCGCCGTGGCGCCGGGCGACCGCGTCACCGTCATCCGCGGCAGAAAGATCGTCGCCTCCGGCGACATCGTGATGGTGCTGACGCGCGACCTCGCTGCGGCCCGGATCACGAGCGGCTCGCTGACGCGCATGTCTCAT
>VBOS01000160.1 GCA_005893185.1 Candidatus Eiseniibacteriota bacterium | reverse complement strand
GTGGCGGCGTACCGAGCAGAATCTCGTGGCCTGGCGGACGGCGACCGCGCAGCTCCCCAGCCTCGAGGTGGAGTACGGCAGGTTGCCGTCGCTGCTCCAGCTCGACCGCCTGATGAACTCGCCGCGCATCCGCACCAACTACAGCCGCTCGCGAGTCACCGAGTACCGGGCCGGCGGGAACACGCCGAACAGCATCGCGACCAGCAGCCAGTGGCAGCCGCTGCTCGGGCTCACAGGCGACTTCAAGAACCAGACGCGCGCCGAGTTCAAGGTGGAGCGGCGGGTCAATGTGCGCGAGGACCTCACGTTCTCCAAGTCCACGCGCACCGACCGCAACACGGACGTGAACCTCAGCCTGAACCGGTCCTACAGCCGCGGCCAGAAGGTGAAGTTCCTGGGGAAGGAATCCACGATTCGCAGCTCGGTCCAGCTCGGCCTCACCGCCGTCTACTCGCGGGTCAGCGGCGACACGCGGAGAGAGGGATCGAACGTGGCGCAGCTACGACAGGACAACGACCGCCTCTCGCTCAACGGCACCGGCACCTATTCGTTCAGCAACAACGTGACGGGCAGCGTGGTGCTGGGCTTCGGGCAGACCCGGGACCTCGTGCACGCCCAGGTGTCGCGCAACGTGCGCGTCGAGTTCCGCGCGGCGTTCAACTTCTGAGCCCGCGCCTGCGCTGGCTGCTTTCGGGCTTGCCCGCCTTAGCACTCGCAGCGTGTGCAGCGCGCCTGGATGTGGACGGCGCGCGCGCGCGGGCGCGTGTCGTCCACCAGGTCGAGCTGGGGCCCCGCGTCCCCGGCACCCCGGGGCACGCCGCGATGATGGCCTGGCTGGAAGGCGAGCTCATGCGGCTCGGCGCGGGCATCGAGCGCCAGGCCTTCACGGACTCCACGCTGGGGCGCGCGCTGCCGCTCACCAATTTCATCGCCCGTTATGGCCCTGCGCGCGGCCGGCGCATCGCGCTCTGCGCTCACTACGACACGCGGCCCTGGTGCGATCAGGATCCGGACTCGGCGCACCGCGCGCTTCCGCTCCCGGGCGCCAACGACGGTGGCTCCGGAGTTGCGGTCCTGCTCGAGGTGGCTGAGCTGCTCCACCGGCGTGCGCCTCCGGTGGGAGTTGACCTGGTGTTCCTCGACGGCGAGGACCAGGGCCGCGCGAGCCAGCCGCAGGAGTTCAGCCTCGGCGCGAAGGGATACGCCGCCCGCCTTGCGATTCCGGGCTCCGACGCGCGCCCGGCGGCGGCCTTCGTGTTCGACATGATCGGCGACAAGGACCTCGAGATCTACCCCGAGATCCAGTCCAGCCAGCGCGCCGCCAACCTCTGCGCGATCGTCCTGGACGCGGCCCGCGCCACGGGGGCGCGGGGCTTTCACGGGACGCCGCGCTACGCCGTGACCGACGACCACGTTCCGCTGCTCGAGGCCGGGTTACCCGCTGTGGACATCATCGACTTCGACTACCCGGCCTGGCATACGGCTCGCGACCTCCCGGACCAGACTTCGGCGGAAAGCCTCGCCGAGGTGGCGCGGGTCGCCGCCTGGATCGTGTACCGGAGCCCGCTCGCCCGGAGCTGAAGGGCTCGCGGCCCCCAGCCCTCGCGCCCAGGCTCGCTGAGGGCGAGCCCGAGCCCGATCCGCCGAATCGTCGCATCCGGGACGCCCCTGCCAACCCGGGGGGGCGTCCTTCGTACCCCCGGCTCATGGCCCCCCCGGGACGCGTCCCGCGCAGGCGCGACAGCCACTTGCCGACCCCATCGACGTCGGGTATGGTCCGAGGTTGGAGTGGGGCAGGCGCGACCACTCCGTTTTTGTCCCCGACCGGAGTCGAATTGGAAGTCCGTGAAGAAGTTCGCCAGTTGGCCCAGCCCCTCGCCGAGGAAGCGGGTGTCGAGCTCGTGGACGTGGAATTCGGCGCCTATGGCTCCAGGCGGGTGGTGCGCGTGCTGATCGACAAGCCAGGCGGGGTCACAGTCGGCGACTGCGCTGCGTTCAGTCGAAGGTTGTCGGATTGTCTGGAGATGAACCAGACGGTTCCGGGCCGTTACGAGCTCGAGGTCAGCTCGCCCGGGGTGGACCGGCCGCTGCGCTCGCTGGAGGCGATGCAGCGGTTCGCGGGGCAGCGTGCGTGGGTGGCGCTCAAGGAGCCCCGCGAGGGCCGCCGGCATTTCGAGGGCGAGCTGCTGGCGCCCGAGGACGGACGCGCGGGGATGCGCACCGAGGAAGGCACGTACTGGTTCGAGTGGGCCGACGTGAAATCGGCCCGCCTGGTGACGGATCCGTGGGGCGTTGCGCGCTCCCGGGGGAGAACGCAATGAACAACGAGATCCTGGATGCGCTGAGCCAGATCACGCGCGAAAAGAGCGTGGATCGCGCGCTCCTGGTCGAGACCCTGGAGGCCGGGCTCGCGAGCGCCGTGCGCAAGAAATACGGCGCAACAGCCGACGTCGAGGTCCGCTTCGCGAACGAGACCGGCCAGATCAGCGTCGCGATCCGCCGCACGGTCATGGAGACGGTCGAGGACCCCGCGCTCCAGATGACGGTCGAGGAGGCGCGCGCCTACCGCCCCGACGCCCGCGTCGGCGACGTCCTCACCTTCCCGCTCTCGATTGCCGAGTTCGGCCGCAACGCGGTGCAGACCGCCAAGCAGGTGCTCATCCAGCGCGTGCGCGAGGCGGAGCGTGAGCGCGTGTACCGGGAGTACTCGGACAAGATCGGAACGCTGGTGCGCGGCGTGGTGCAGCAGGTGGACCGCGGCAACGTGATCGTGAAGCTCGACCACTCCGAGGGCTTCCTGCCCGCGCGCGAGCAGATTCCGCGCTCCTACCATCGCCAGGGCGACTACGTGCGGGCGGTTGTGAGCAACATGGACAAGTCGGTCAAGGGCCCGCAGGTGATCCTGTCCCGCACGCATCCCGACTTCCTGCGGCGCCTGTTCGAGGCCGAGGTGCCCGAGATCGCGGATGGGATCGTCGAGGTCAAGGCGGTGGCGCGCGAGGCCGGCTCGCGCTCCAAGATCTCGGTCTACTCGACCGACCCGCGCGTGGACGCGGTCGGCTCGTGCGTCGGCCTCAAGGGCTCGCGCGTGCAGAGCATCGTGCGCGAGCTGGGCGGCGAACGCATCGACATCGTACCGTGGTCGCAGGATCCGGCGGTGTTCGTGTCGCGGGCGCTGTCGCCGGCGCGCGTGACGGACGTGAAGGTCCACGAGGCCGAGAAGCGCATGGTCCTGGTGGTCGCAGACGACCAGCTCTCGCTCGCGATCGGCAAGGGCGGCCAGAACGCGCGCCTCGCGGCCCGCCTCACCGGCTGGAAGATCGATCTGATCTCGAAGAGCGACGAGAGGAAGCGCCAGGACCAGGAGCGCCTGTCCCGCGTCGAGGTCGAGAAGCTCGAGCTCGGCGAGGCGACGACCGAGAAACTGATCTCGGCCGGGATCGAGACGGTGCAGGAGCTGCTCGCCACGCCGCTCGAGAAGCTGGTGGAGATCCCGGGCATCGGAGACAAGACCGCGGAGAAGGTGATCGCCACCGCGAAGGAGTACCTCGAGGCGCATCCGCCGGTCCGCCCGGAGGCGGCGAGCGGCGAGATGGAGTTCACGCCCGAGATGGAGCCGGCAGCCGAGGCCGCTGCGAGCCCAGCCCCGACCGAGCCGGCTCCGGAAGCCGCACCGGCCGTGGAGGGGGAGCGCCATGGCTAACCCGGCGCCGCCGAAGAAGCCTCGGGTGTACGAGGTCGCCAAGGAGCTCGGCATGTCGAGCGAGGCCGTGCTCCAGATCGTGCGCCGCCTCGGGGTGGAAGTGAAAAACCACATGAGCACGCTGCTCCCGGACACCGTTCAGCGCATCCAGGCCGAGATGGCGCAGGAGAAAACGGCGGTGCGCGAGGAGCAGGCGCGAAAGCACGAGCAGGAGCTACAGCGCGCCCGCGAGGAGCGCGCCCGCGCAGCTCAGGCCGCGGTCCAGGCGGCCGCAACGACTGCCACGACGCGGCCCGCGCCCGGGCCGTCGGCCGGCGCCCCCGTTCGTCCGGCGCAGCCGCGCGTGGTCGAGCCGCGGGGCTTGAGGCGCCGCGATCGCAAGAAGAAGAAGGTGGTGGACGAGAAGCTCGTGCTCGAGAGCGTGCGCAAGACGCTGGCGAGCCTGGACACCGGAACCCGCCGCCGCCACCGCCGGCGCGAGGACGGCAACGGCGAGGTCGCAGCCGAGGACGTGCGGACCATCCGCGCCACGGAGTTCATCACCGTGGCGGAGCTCGCCAACCTCATGGAAGTGAAGCCGCAGGAGGTGATCGCGACCTGCATGCGGCTGGGGCTCATGGCGACCATCAACAAGCGGCTCGACAAGGACGCGATCGCGATGGTCGCAGACGAATTCGGTTTCGACGTCGAGTTCATGGCCGAATACGCCGAGGAGGAGGCCGGCGAGGAGGAGGCAGATGCGCAGGAAGAGCGGCTGAAGCCCCGTGCCCCGGTGGTCACGATCATGGGCCACGTGGATCACGGCAAGACCTCGCTCCTCGACCATATCCGCAAGACCAACGTGATCGCAGGCGAGGCGGGCGGCATCACGCAGCACATCGGGGCCTACGAGGTCGCGCTTCCGGGCGGCCGGAAGATCACGTTCCTCGACACGCCGGGCCACGAGGCCTTCACAGCGATGCGCGCCCGCGGCGCGCAGGTGACCGACCTGGTCGTCCTGGTCGTGGCGGCCGACGACCGGGTAATGCCCCAGACCATCGAGGCCATCGATCACGCCAAGGCGGCCAGCGTGCCGATCGTGGTCGCGATCAACAAGATCGATCTCCCGACCGCGCGGCCCGATTTGGTGAAGCAGGAGCTGGCGCAGCACGGCGTGATCGTCGAGGAGTACGGTGGCAAGGCGGTGTGCGTCGAAATCTCGGCCAAGAAGGGCACGAACGTGGACCGCCTGCTCGAGATGATCCTGCTCTCGGCCGACCTGCTCGACCTCAAGGCCGATCCGTCACGCCGGGCCAAGGGCGTCGTGCTCGAAGCGCGTGTGGAGCAGGGGCGCGGCATCGTCGTGAGCGTGCTGGTGCAGCACGGGACGCTGCGCGTGGGCGACGCCTTCGTCGCGGGACAGCATTCGGGACGCGTGCGGGCGATGTTCGACGAGCGCGGCCGGCAGATCGCGGCCGCCGGCCCATCTGCACCGGTCGAGGTCCTGGGCTGGAGCGGGACGCCGGCGGCGGGCGACATCTTCGCGGCGTTCGAGGACGAGCGCGAGGCGCGCGACCTCGCCTTCAAGCGCCAGGCGCTCCACCGCGAGCACGAGTTCCGGGCCGCCAAGGCGATCTCGCTGACGGACGTGTACGCGCAGATGAGCCGCGGCGAGCTCTCCGAGCTCAAGCTGATCCTGAAGGGCGACGTGGACGGCTCGGTCGAGGCGCTCTCGGAATCGCTCACCAAGCTCAGCAACCCCGAGGTGCAGATCCGAATCATCCGCCAGGCGGTGGGCCAGATCTCGGAGTCGGACGTGCTGCTGGCCGCGGCCTCGGAGGCGATCATCGTCGGCTTCCACACCCGCGTCGACGCGCGCGCGCGCGACCTCGCCGACCGCGAGGGCGTCGAGATCCGCCTCTACGACATCATCTACAAGGCGGTCGAGGACGTGAAGCAGGCGCTCGAGGGCCTGCTCAAGCCCGAGCTGAAGGAGGTCGTGCTCGGTGCGGCCGAGGTGCGCCAGCTGTTCAAGCTCACCAAGGCCGGCATGGTCGCTGGCTGCATGGTGACCTCCGGGACGATCGCGCGGACCGCGAAGGTGCGCCTGATGCGCGAAGGCGAGGCGGTGTGGACGGGGCGGATCGACGCGCTGCGGCGGTTCAAGGACGACGTGCGCGAGGTCGCGAGCGGCTACGAGTGCGGCGTCACGCTCGAAGGCATGAACGACATCAAGGTCGGCGACGTGATCGAGGCGTTCACGATCGAGGAGCTGGCCAGAACGCTGTAGCGCCTCGGGCACGACCCTCCTCGCCATGTTCGTAGGCATCGTCCGCATCGAGCTTCACCTTCCGGCGAGCCGGTCGCTCAAGGACAAGCGCTCGGTCGTTCGCTCGCTCAAGGACCGCATCCACCAGCGCGTCGCGGCTGCGGTGGCGGAGGTCGATCACCAGGACCTGTGGCAGCGCGCGGCCCTGGGCGTGGCGGTCGTCTCGGGCGAGCGCCGGCACGTGGGGGAGATGCTCCAGTCCGTGCGCCGGCTGGTCGAGGCCACGCACGGCGCCGAGCTGCTCGACTGGCAGGAGCAGACCCAATGAGAATCCGTCCGGAGCGCGTCGGGCAGATGATGCGGCGCGAGATCGCGGAGATCCTCGAGCACCGCCTGCGCGATCCGCGGCTGGCCTCGATGGTGAGCATCACCGACGTCGAGGTGACTCCGGACCTGTCGTTGGCGCGCGTGTACGTGAGCACGCTGCAGAGCGGGGAAGAGCGCGAGCGGCTGCTCGAAGCGCTCAAGGCCGCGGCCGGCTTCGTCCGGCACGAGCTGCGCCCCCGATTGGGGCTGCGCGAGGTGCCCGATGTGCGCTTCGTGCTCGACGAATCGATCGAGCGCGGGGCGCGCGTGGACGAGATCCTGCGGAAGATCGAGCGCGGCGAGCCGATCGAAGACGAGGAGGAGGGGGAGGGGGAGGGGAAGGCGTGAACCACGCCGTGGGCTCCGCGGAAGCCGCGCCGGCGCGGGCGCGGGGCGAAACCGGCGACGCGCTCCACGGGCTGCTCGCGATCGACAAGCCCAAGGGCGTAACTTCCCACGACGTGGTCGAGCGCGTGCGGAGGAGGCTCGCATCCCCGCACGCCGGGCACCTGGGCACGCTCGACCCGGCGGCCACAGGTCTGCTGCTGGTCGCGATGGGGGCCGCGACGCGCTGCGCGATGGTGTGGCAGGGCGGGGAGAAAACCTACGAGGGCGCGCTGCGCCTGGGCGTCGTGACCGACACTCAGGACCTCACGGGCCGCGTCCTCGCGAGCCTTCAGGTGACCGTGGAAGATGAGGCCCTGCGTGCCGCGGGGCACAGGCTGGTGGGCGAGCTCGACCAGGTGCCGCCGATGGTCTCGGCGCGGCGCGTGGGCGGAGAGCGGCTCTACCGCCTGGCCCGGCGCGGGGAAGTCGTTGAGCGCGCGGCGCGGCGCGTGCGCGTGGTCTCGTGGGAGTGGGGAGAGGTCGCCCTCCCCGACGCGCATTTCCGCGTGCGCTGCTCGGGCGGCACCTACGTTCGGACGCTCGTGCACGATCTCGGCCAGAGCCTCGGCTGCGGGGCCGCGCTCGCGAGCCTCCGGCGCACGCGCAGCGAGCCCTTCGGCCTCGAGCGCGCGCTCACGTGGCGCGACCTCGACGAGCTCGAGCCCGGTGAGGCCTGGGCGCGGGCCGGAATCCCGCTCGGGGATGCCCTGTCCGTCCTCCCTGATGTGACCGTGGATGCCGCGGGGGCCGCTGCGGTTGGGCGCGGCCGGGCAGTTGCGCTCGCCGAGACGGAAGCGGCCGCGATTCCGGTGGGCGCGGGGCCGCGCTCGGTCGTGATTCGTGCGGCCTCGAGCGTTCCGCTCGCGCTCGGCGAGCTGCGGCGCGGTCCGGAGCCGGGGGCCCCTTTGCTCGCCTGCCCGCACGTCGTGTTCCCGTGGGCCGTGCGCGAGGGCCGCCCGTGAGCACAACGGTCGCGGTCGGGATGTTCGACGGAGTCCATCTCGGGCACCAACGAATCCTCGCGCGCGCGGTTTCGATCGCGCGGGAGCGCAACGTCCGGTGCGTTGTGTTGAGCTTCGATCCGCATCCGGACGTCGTGCTCTCGCCGCGTTTCGCGGCGATGGCGCCGCTCACGCCGCTCCCAGAGAAGCGCGAGCGGCTCGAATCGCTGGGCGCCGACGAGCTCGAGGTCTTGCCTTTCACCCGCGAGCTGGCATCCCTCACCCCCGAGCAGTTCGTGGAGCGGTCGCTCGTCGCGCACCATCAGCCGGTGGCGCTGGTGGTGGGCGAGGACTTCGCACTCGGCCGGGGGCGCGCCGGGAACGTCCCACGCCTCACGCAGATTGGCGCCGCTCGCGGCTTCGAGGTCGTCCCGGTGCCACTCCTCGAGCTCGATGGCGCGCCCGTCACCAGCACGAGGATCCGTGCTTTGCTCGGCGCGGGGCGGGTGGCAGATGCCGCGCGGCTGCTGGGACGCCGCTACGGTCTCGCCGGCACCGTGGTGCGCGGCGATGCGATCGGCAGGACGCTCGGGTTCCCGACGGCCAATCT
>VBOS01000158.1 GCA_005893185.1 Candidatus Eiseniibacteriota bacterium | reverse complement strand
GAAGTCGAGGTGGCTGTTCCAGAAGAACGAGAGCCGCGGGGCGAAATCGTCCACTTCGAGCCCGCGCTTCATGCACTCCTCGACGTAGGTGAAGCCGTCGGCGAGCGTGAAGGCCAGCTCCTGGGCGGCGGTCGAGCCGGCCTCGCGGATGTGGTATCCGGTAATGGAGATCGTGTTCCACTGCGGCACGCGCCGGGTCGCGAACTCGATCAGGTCCACGATGATCCGCAACGAAGGTCGCGGCGGGAAGCACCAGCACTTCTGGGCGATGTACTCCTTGAGGATGTCGTTCTGCAGCGTGCCGCGCAGGCGTTCGAAAGGCACACCGCGCTTCTCGGCGTTCGCGAGGTAGAAGGCGAACATGGTGGCCGCCGGGCCGTTGATCGTCATCGAGGTCGAGATCGCGCCCGGATCGATCCCGGCGAGCAGGATCTCCATGTCGCGCAGGCTGTCCACCGCCACGCCGCACTTTCCGACCTCGCCGTGCGCCTTCGGATGGTCGCTGTCGTAGCCCATGATCGTGGGGTTGTCGAACGCGATCGAGAGCCCGGTCTGCCCGTGCTCGAACAGCGAGTGGTAGCGCTGATTCGATTCCTTCGGCGTGCCGAAGCCCGAGAACTGGCGCATCGTGTACATGCGCCCGCGGTACATGTTGTCGCGGATCCCGCGGGTGTAGGGGAACTCGCCCGGGAAGCCCAGGTCGCGCGCGCGGTCCATGCCCGCGAGATCCTCGGGGGTGTAGAGCGGCTTGATCGGGATGCCCGAGATGGTGAACGGGTAGAGCCCCGCGCGCTCCTTCGCGCCCGCGTAGCGCGCCTCCCAGGCCTTGCGCTGGCCCTCCCAGGTCGGCGGCGGGCTCCCGTCCTGCGACGGGGCACGGCCTTGGGGCGGAGCGGGGGTGACGGGCCGGTGGCCCGGGCGATCGGGGCGACGGTGCGCCTTTCCGCGCGGCTTGCCGGCGGATGTGCGCATGGCCATGAAGGCGCTCCTGGTGGCTGTGGTGAACGGTCCCGCGGGCTTCCGCGAGCGGGCGGCGACATACGGCGGCTCGACTCGCGCCGCCGCGAAGGGGAGTGCGCAGCTGCGCCGCTTCGCGGGCAGCCTCCGCGCCCGGGCCGGGCGCGGCTCGCCCCCTAGCCCGCCCACGCGCGCGATCAGCTCGCCGACTTGTCGCGGACCGCCTCGATCTCGAGCGTCACCCAGACCTCGTCGCCGAGGAGGAAGCCGCCCTGGTCGAGCGCCTTGTTCCAGACCATGCCCAAGTCCTTCCGATCGAGGGTGACGGCCGTCGAGAACCCGACGCGCTCGCCGCCCCAGGGGTCATGCGTCTGCCCGTAGTACGTGACCGGCAGCGTGATGCGCTTCTCGACCCCGCGGATGCTGAGCGTTCCGGTGACGTCGTAGCGGTCATCGCCCGTGCGCCGCACGGACTCGCTCTTGAAGACGATCTCGGGGTGATTCGCGACGTCGAAGAAGTCCGCGCTGCGGAGGTGCTTGTCGCGGTCGGGGACGTCGGTGTCCACGCTCTCGGCGCGGATGCGGAACTCGACGCTCGATGACTCGGGCTTTGCCGGGTCGAGCCGAATGGTGCCGGCGAAGTCGTTGAACCGGCCGGGCGTCTTGCTGAGCAGGTGGCGGACCTTGAAGCCGGCCTCCGAGTGGTTCTTGTCCACGACGAAGGTCTGGGTGGTGGCCGATGCGGCAGATGCGGTCAGGGTCAAAGCTGCGACTGCGACTGCGATGCGGAGCGACATGAGATTCTCCTTGCTGAGTGATGGGTAAATGATTGATTAGTCAATTGTTTGGTCCGAGAACGCTTCCCTCATTCCACCTCCCCCCGCACCCCATCCAGCAAGCCGATCAGCCGGTCGACCGCGGCAGACTCGAGGCCGCCGATCGCGTCGTGGTCGGCCCGGTCGACCGGGCCCTCCAGCTCCTTCAGAAGCGCCCGGCCCTGCCCGGTGAGCCAGCACAGCACCTGGCGGCGATCCGACGGGCAGCGCTCGCGCCGCACGAGCTTGCGCGCCTCGAGCCGGTCGAGGAGCCGGGTGATGCCCGGCGTTTGCTCGATCATTCGCCCGGCAATCTCAAGGGTCGGTATCCCTTCGCTTCCCGCGCCCCCGACGATCCTCAGCACGTTGTACTGCTGGAGCGTGATCCCCCGGGTCTCGATGACCCGGGCGAGCCGCCGCCGGACCACATCCGCCGTGCGCAAGATGGCGATGGCCGCCTCCTGCTGGCGCGAGCGAAAGGGCTTCTTCTGCTTGATCTCGCTCTTGATTCGGCTGGTGGTGGATCGCATGGGCTTCTCCCTCACGGCAAATTGGATGACTAATCAACTAATAACGATTCATCCAATCGTGGGAAATGCGACAAATCCATCGCTGCCAAGAGCTTGGCGAGGTCCATCTCCACCTCACGGTGCCCCCACGAGGCGCCGCAGCCGCTCGGCTGCTTCGTGCGGGCTCAGCCGATGCTCGACCAAAGTCTGCACGCTATCCTCCCAGACACGGACCGGCACCCGTTCCATGAAAACGTCCCACAGCTGGGCGCGCAGCAGGTCTCGCATGCGCTGCTCGACACTTCGGCGGCGACGGCCGGCGAGACTGCCGTGCGACTTCAGCTGCTCGAAGTGCGCCTCGAAGCGCTCGACCACTTCGCTCACGCCCTTCCCCTCCGGCGCAACGGTGAGCAGCACGGGCGGCGTCCAGCCGTCGGGCGACGGCGGGCGCAGCTCCAGCGCCGAGCGGACGGCGAAAGCTGCGCGCTCAGCGCCCTCACGGTCGGACTTGTTGATCACGAACAGGTCCCCGATCTCCATGAGCCCGGCCTTCATCGCCTGCACGCCGTCGCCCGACTCGGGCACCAGGACGACGCAGGTCGAGTCGGCGGTCTGCGCCACCTCCAGCTCGCTCTGGCCGACGCCGACGGTCTCGATCAACACGCGCGAGAAGCCGGCTGCGTCGAGCACGTCGCACGCCTGGGCTGTGTGCACAGCCAGCCCGCCCTGGCTGCCGCGCGTGGCCATCGACCGGATGAAGACGCCGGGATCGCCGGCCAGATCCGACATCCGCACGCGGTCACCGAGCAGCGCGCCGCCTGTGAAGGGACTCGTGGGGTCAACGGCTACGACCGCAACGGTCTCGCCGCGACGGCGGTATTCCTGAGCCAGGCGCGCGACCAGCGTGCTCTTCCCGGCCCCCGGCGGCCCCGTGACGCCGAGGCGGAAGGCGCGGCCGCTCTTCTCATAGCAGGCGTTCAGGATCGCGACCGCATCGGGCGCCTCGTTCTCGACCGCGGAGATCGCGCGGGCGAGCGGCACGCGCTCGCCGTGGAGCAGGCGGCGGATGAGATCGTCGGGCATGCGCGTGATGGGTGGCCTCCGGGGCGGAGCGGACGGCGGCGACTGCGCGAGGGGACCGATGAATGGCCTGGCGGAACGCCGAGGGCCGGACCCTAAGCGGGGCCGCGGAGGCGGTCAAGAACCACGGCTCGGCGCCGCTACGCGCTCATCCGCGCGCCGACGCCGATGTCGGCGAGCACGCGCCGCGCGATGGTCTCGGCCGCGCGCGGCGCAGCGATGGCCGAAGCGCGCTCGCGCACGCCGGCGCGCGCCCCCGCATCCGCGAGCAGCCGGCTCACCACCTGCTCGACCTCCGCCTCGGAGTCGGCGTGAAGAGCTGCGCCGGCGGCCTCGAGGTAGCGGGCGTTCCTCACCTCCTGGCCGGGCGTGGGCTTGAAGATCACGAGCGGGACGCTCTTGGCGAGCGCCTCGGCGCACGTGAGCCCGCCGGCCTTGCCGACCGCCAGGTCGCACGCTTCGAGCAGCACGTCCACGTCGCGCGTGAACCCCAGCACGCGGATGACGCCGGCGCGCGCCTCGGGCAGCGACTCGATCTTCGCACGCAGCCGCCGGTTCATCCCGCACATCACCAGCACCTGCGGCCGCTCGGCGACCGATCCGAGCCGGACCGCCACTTCCGCGAGCGGGCCGACGCCGCTGCCGCCCCCCATCACCAGCACGACCGGGCGCGCCCGATCGAGCCCGAGGCGGTCGCGTGCCGCTTCCCGCCCCATCGTGCGCGCGAACTTGGGATCCACCGGGATGCCCGTGACCTCGATCCGGTCCGCCGCTACGCCGTGCCCCGCCAGCTCCCCGGCCACCTCCGCGCTCGCCACGAAGTAGCGGTCCACGTGCGGGAACGCCCAGAACGGATGGGCTGCGAAGTCGGTGATGACGCAGTAGAGCGGCACGCGCAGCCGCCCGCCGCCGCGCCGCGGCGAAAGCGCCTCGACGGGCAGGAAGTGCGTGCAGATCACGGCCTCGGGGCTCTCGCGCTCGACCACGCGGACCAAGCGGCGCAGGTTCATGCGGTCGAGGGCCAAGCGCACGGGCGCCGTGCTCTTGTTGACGGGTGCTGCGGCCCACGAGTGATAGAGCACGCCCCACAGGCGCGGCGCGCGCGCGGCCATCGCGTTGTAGGTGGCGGCGTAGGTCCCGCGGTAGAGGCGGGAAGCGAACACCAGCGTGTCCACCTCGCGCACGATCGACGACGGCTGGATCTGGCTGAGCGCAGCGGCCAGCGATTCCGCCGCGCGCTTGTGACCGCTGCCAGCGGTCGCGTGCAGGATCGCGATGCGCGGCCCCGCGCGAGCTGCAGCCGCCGGGCCGGCGAGGGTCTCGACGGCGATCGCGCCGTGGCCCGCCGCGGGAAAGAGCACTGCGCCGCCCGCCGCCGCCGCCCGCGCGCGGCGCCGCGCCCGCCACCAGCGCCGCTGCGCGCTCAAGCCCGCGCGCCAGCGCTGGGTGAGCCGCTGCGGCAGGCGCAGGCGGCCGAAGCGCGGCAGCTTCACCATTGGTTCTCCCTCACTCGGTCACCGCGTTGCGGTAGTGGCGGAGCGTGAGGCCGTCGGCCTCGGTCTCGATCGCGATCACGTCGATGCGCACCGCCGGCACGCCGGACTGCTCGAGCGCGTGCGCGGCCCGCACCAGGCGCCCGCGCTTGGCATGATCCACCGCGAGCGCAGCGCCGCCGTAGTCGGATCGGCCGCGCAGCTTGACCTCGACCACCACGCGGGTCTCGCCCTCGCGGGCGAGCAGGTCCACTTCGACGCCCCCCAGCCGCACGTTGCGCCCGATCACAGCGCAGCCGGCCAGCTCGAGCCAGGCCGCCGCCAGCGATTCGCCGCGCGCGCCGCGCACGTTCCCCGTTCCCATGAGCGTTCCCTTCGAGGGGGCGGGTCCAGCGGAGGCGGATGGAAGCATAGCGTGTTTATCGGCTGAGGTCGCGGCGGGAACGAGGGGTGCCCGAAGCGACGGAGCGGGCCGCGGCTCAGACGAGCGGGAGCTCGAGCTCGACCACGGGTGCGAACGAATAGCGGTGGAGCGGGCAGGGCCCGTGGCTCGCGAGAGCGGCCAGGTGCTCGGGCGTGGCGTAGCCCTTGTGGCGGGCGAAGCCGTAGTTCGGCCACACGCGGTCGAGCCGGCCCATGATCCGGTCGCGCACCACCTTCGCGAGCACAGATGCCGCCGCGATCGAGAGCAGGCGCGCGTCCCCGTCCACGATCGTGCGTTGATCGCACGCGAGCCCGGGCACCGGCCGGTCGCCGTCCACCAGCACGAGGTCGGGAGTGACGCGCAAGCGCGCAATCGCGCGTCGCATGGCTTCGAGGCTCGCGCGCAGGATGTTGCTGCGATCGATCGCGCGCGGACCGATCACCGCCCACGAAAACGCCCGGGCCTGCTGCATGACCCGGGCGAAGATCTCCTCGCGCGTCTCGGGCGCGAGCTTCTTGCTGTCGTCGAGCCCCTCCCAGCAGCGGTCCGGAGCGAGCACCACCGCGGCTGCGACGACCGGTCCGGCCAACGGCCCACGGCCGGCCTCGTCCACCCCCGCGAGCGTCGTGCCGCGCCCGGCGATCCGGGCCTCGGCGCGAGCGAGTCTTCGCCAGGGCTCGGGGCTCACGTCGCCGGCTTGGTCTCCACCGTCTTCTTCTCGGTCAGGCGCGCGCTCTTGCCGGTCTTGCGGCGCAGGTAGAAGAGCTTCGCGCGGCGCACCTTCGAATGCTTGATCACCTTCACCTCGGCGACCGATGGCCCGTGCAGCGGGAACGTGCGCTCCACCCCCACGCCCTCGCTGATCTTGCGCACCGTGAACGTCTTGCGCAGACCGCCACCGCGCACGTTGATGATCTCGCCGCGGAACTTCTGCTGACGCTCCTTGTCGCCCTCGATCACCCGTACCGAGACCTCGACGGTCTGTCCGGGCCGCAGCTGCGGCCGGTCAGATTTGAGATGTGCGGCTTCCACCTTTTCCAGCAGGCCCATGGTCGGGCTCCTTTCGGCTAGCGCCCGAGCACGCGGGCGGATTCGAAGCGGCGCGGGAGTATATGGGAGAAGGCGCGGGACTCAAAATCGCGGGCCGAACTCAGGAGCCGGGCATCGTGGAGGTCCCGCCATCCCGCGGCCCCTTAAGGCGCGGGCGGCGAATCGAGATACAGCGCCTTCACCGCCCCGATCGTGATGGGCCGGATCGGCGCCAGCGCCCGCGACGGGCGCGCCCCGCCCACGGGAGTGACCAGGTTGTAGTCCTCCCAGCGCTCGATCCACCAGCGTGTGGAATCGGGCCCATAGCCCTGATCCCGCAGCTCCTGGGGAATGCAAGCCGAGTCCCCGCGCGTGAAGTAGAAGGTCTCGAAACCCAGCACGCGGAATTCGCGGCCGGGCGCCTCGACCACCGCGATGAACGGGGTCTGGATGCGCCTGTGCCAGCGCTCATCCTTCCCGGGCCGGTCGTCGGGAAGCGCGGGTGCGTCACTCTCGAGGTCGAGGCCCACGTAGCTCGCGGGCGGGGCGAGCGCGCTTCCGGTCTCGAACAGGTGCCGCGTGAAGTCCAGCTCGTCAGGCCGCGTCCACGGCCGGCCCTGAAAGCGGATCCCGGCGGAGTCATCGGGCTCGAACGCGAACTCGTAGTCGCATGCGAAGAGGTCGCGGCAGGGCTCGAGCGCGCGATGCTTCCAGCTCCAGGCGAGCCGGGAGAGCGCGGCGGATGGCGTGGCGGCCACGGGCGGCTGGTCGGGCTTGGGGGCGACCGGCAGGACGATCTGGGTCGAGCAGCCCGCGAGTGCTACAAATGGCGCCGCGAGCAGCAGGACCTGCACGAATCGGGAAGCTTTGCGATGGAGCGTCATGCGCCTGGATACTCCGCGGCCGATGCGTGGTTCCAGCCGGCAGCAGGATTGCGGGAATTCTACTCCCCGCGTCGGGCGGATGTCTTCCGGGCTCTGGACGACCTCAGCTGCGCGGCCGGCTTTGGTCGGGGCTTGCTGCGGGCCGACGGCCCCTTCGGCGCGGTCGGCCTCCGGCGCGCGGCCGCCTCGGCGCGCGGCCGCCCCTTGGGGCGCGTGGCCCGGGGGTCGGCCTTTCGTTCCGGCGGCATAGCGGTGCCTCCCCCGGCGTCTAGCGCCGGCGCCGCCTCGATCCCCGCCAGATAACGCCGATCCTCGGGAGAGAGCTGCGCGTGGGCGAGCAGGTCGGGCCTGCGCTCGGCAGTGCGGCGCAACGACTCCTCGCGGCGAGCGCGCGCGATGCGGCCGTGGTGGCCTGAGAGCAGTACTTCGGGCACGCTCCAGCCCCGATAGGTCGCGGGCCGCGTGTAGTACGGCGCGTCGAGCAGGCCGGAGTGGAACGAGTCGCTCTCGACCGAGTCGAAAGTCGAGACCACACCCGGCAGCAGCCGCGCGACGGCGTCGATCACGCACAGCGCGGCCGGCTCGCCCCCCGAGAGCACGAAATCCCCGACCGACAGCTCTTCGTCGGCGAGGTGCGCGCTCACCCGCTCGTCAACGCCCTTGTAGCGCCCGCACACCAGCACCAGATGCTCGAGCCCCGCGTACTCGATCGCGATCTCCTGCGTGAACGCGCGCCCTTGCGGCGAGAGCAGCACCACGCGGCTGCCTTCCGGCCGCGCCTGCTTCTCTCCCACGCCGAGACCTAGGAGCGCGCGGTCGATGGGCTCGACCTTCATGATCATCCCGGCGCCGCCTCCGAATGGATAGTCGTCGGTCGTGCGGTGGCTGTCGTCGGTGAAGTCGCGAAGGCCCACGATCGCGACCTCGAGCCGGCCCTTCTCGCGCGCGGCGCGGATCATGCCCTCGCCGAGCACCGCCGGGAAGAAGTCTGGAAAGATCGTCAGCACGGAGATCTTCATGGCGTGAGATCCTCGAGGCCGGCGGGCAGCTCAACGACCAGGGTGCGCGCGGCCATGTCCACTTGCTGCACGACGCCGGGAGCAGCTGGCACCAGCCACTCGCGATCGCCCCGGACGACGTAGACCGGGTTCGCCCCGGTCGAGATCACGTCTTCGAGCGTGCCGAGCCGGCGGCCGGCAGTTGTGCGCACCTCGAGCCCGATGAGCTGAAACGTGTATGCGACGCCTGGACCCGGATCCGGCAGCCGCTCGCCCTCGACGAGCAGCTCGCCGGGAGCCAGCGTTCGGGCGCGGTCACGATCGGCGTAGCCCGCGAAGCGCACCAGCATGCGATCGTGAGCCGGCCGCGCGGTCTCGAGCGTGAGCGTGAGCGTCTCCCCGCCGCGGCCGCGCCAGGTGAAGCTTCTGATCTCGTGCAGCTCGAGCGGCGTGAGGGCGGAGCCGTCGAGGCTCAGCTCGCCCCTCAATCCATGGGCGCGAGTGATGCGCCCAATCCGGACCAGCGGCATGCCGGGCAGGCAGCGCTAGTGTTCCGTGACCGAAGCCATGGGCACGATCGTGCACACGAGTTCGGTCGCGGAACGCTAGTCGGCGATCTCGAGGTCGGCGCGGCGATCGACCCGCGCGGCGGCGGCGCCGAGCGCGAGCCGCAGCGAGCGGGCGGTCCGTCCCTGCTTCCCGATCACGTGTCCCAGATCGTCCGGGTGGACGTGCAGCTCGAAGTGCGCGTCGGGTCCCGGCGTCAGGATCTCGACCTGAACGTCGTCGGGATGGTCCACCAGCCCGCGCGCCATGAACGCCACGAGGTCGCGCTCGCGCTGATCCTCGGCATCGGGCTCGCGAGCTGCGCGCGGCTCACGAGGCTCGCGCTCTACGCTCTCGTGGTCGTGAGCGTCGGACCATTCTGGCGCTTCCCCCGCCTCCGGGCTCAGGCCGCGATCTGCCCGGTCGGAAGCATCGGCACCCGCGACAGCTTCGCCCCCGCCCACAGGAACAGGCTGATCCACAGGCCCGATAGCAGGAGCGCCGGAAGGGGTCGGTCCAGGAACAGGACCACGAGACCGCTTGCGGAGAGGGCGGCCCCAGTCAGCCACAGGAGGAGTACGGTTCTCTTCGGACATTGCATCACGCTCGCGAGTCGGTGGTTGGTGTGATCCTTGCCGCCCGCGTAGACCTTGCGGCCCTCGCGGAGTCGGTTGATCACGACGAAAACGATGTCGAACGCAGGATAGCCGAGCACCAGCCCGGCCCCCAGCCGGCCCCAGCCGGTGGACGGGCCGTGACAGGCCAGCACCGCCGAG
>VBOS01000157.1:3311-5103 GCA_005893185.1 Candidatus Eiseniibacteriota bacterium | reverse complement strand
GAGATTGCCGGTCCCTACGGGCGCTGCTGTCGGCAGCGCTGGTGATCGCCTCCATGCCGCTCCCCTCACGCTTCGCGCGCGCGGACCAGGCCGCGACCGCGACCAAGCCGCCGAGCGCAACATCCGCCTCACCCACGGCAATCGCCGGCGAGCCGTCCGCCACGCCTTCGCTCACGCCGGTGCAGATCCGGGAATCCATCGACCGGGCCCGCGAGCTGATCAAGACGCACGAGTACGACGCCGCGATCGAGACGCTCACGGCCGTCACGCATGCCGCGAAGATCGAGACCGGCGCGCTGCGAGATGCCTACCTGCTGCTCATCAAGACCTGGGTGTTCTACGGCGCCGATCTCGAGGCCGGCAAGAATGGCCGCGAATCCGCCAAGCTCAATTACGATCGAGCGAAAGAGCTGATCAAAGAGTGTCTCAGCATCAAGGAGCTGCGGAACACCAGCCCCGATCCGCCGTCCGAGTATCCCGAAAAGATGATCAATCTCTTCACGGAGGTTCTAGGCGAGAGCTTCGGGTCGTTCCGGGTCTTGGTGCTCCGCCCAGTCGACGCCACCGTGCTCCTGGATGGCGATACGTTGCGGATGCTTCCGGGGGAGAAGGTTCTCGGAGAAGTGCACATTCCAGTGGGAGCCCACCACGTGGTCGTGGCAGCCAAGGGCTACAAGCGCCGCACCGAAACGATCCAGATCCAACCGGGCTCGATCATCGAGCAGTCCTACAGCCTCGGCAAGCGCCGGAGCGGCGCCTGGTACGCCGGGGTGAGCGTAGCTGCGGCCGGCGTGGTGGCGGCCGCGTTTGCCGCCGGATCCGCCCACCATGGCTCGGGCCCGCCGCCCGAGACGCCGCTGCCAACTGCGCCGTCACCCCCCTCGCGATAACGCGGGCCGCGGTCGGCGCCGGCTCGCGCGCTTCAGCCTCCGGCTCTGCCGAAGATCCGGCTCAGCAGCGACGGGCTCGGGGGCTGCGCATCACGCTTCACGAACTCGTCGAACGTCGATGCGAACAGTCGCGGCCGGCCGCGGTCGGGCTCCACGTAGTGCCGGCTCTCCATCTCCACGAGGACGTGCTTGAGCGCGTCCGGGAGGCGCTGGCCTCGCGCCACCCGGAGCGCCGTGCTCCGCTCCTGGCGATCGAGGCTGTCCCAGATGTAGCGGTAGTGGAGCTTCGCCTCCTCGTAGAAGTGGCGCCGCACCTCCTTGAAATCAGGCTCGCGCGCGTCCGTGTGATCGTCGAGGTAGTCGATGGCGTGCGAGCAGGCCATCTGGATGAAGAACGGAAACAGGCCTGCCATGTCGAGAATCGGCTCGACGTGGGCGCCGAGCGGCTTCCCGACGCGCTCCGAGGGCCCCCGGATCAGCGCCTCGGCCTCGGTGCGCTGGAAGACCGACAAGCGCACCGTCGAGAAGATGTTGAAGAAGGGCGAGTCGGAAATCTCCTTGTCGTGGCATAGCACCTGGAGATCCCGCGCCGACGATGTGATGTAGGAGACGTTGTAGTGATTTGCCAGGAATCGCAGGAAGGCGAAGAATTCCAGCCGGAAGTTGGGATTGGTGGTCACCGCCTCGAACTCGTCGAGCATGATCGTGAGCTGGAATCCCGCCCCGTCCAGGCGCTGGACCATGTCCTTGACGCCGTCGAGGCTGAGCGCGCAGTCGGACACGTCGAGCCGGCCCCGCAGCTCGATGCTCGCGATCCCGAGCAGCTCGCGGACGAACGATTCCACCGACATCGCCTTTTCCCGCTGGAAGTCGAGGAACACCATGACGGTCTTGTCCGGCCG
>VBOS01000157.1:0-3255 GCA_005893185.1 Candidatus Eiseniibacteriota bacterium | reverse complement strand
GCGCGTCCGAAGAAATCGTCCCGGTGCCGGATCATCACGCGGTTGCCGTACGGATTTCGCGGCGTCCGCCGTGACTGCGGAGGTGGAGGCGTGATGCGCGTGGGGGTCTCCCACACCGGGAGTGCGAGGATCTCGGCCAGGGCCTGTGCCACATCCGCCATGCTGGCGGGGCGATTGTCGGGCCGCTTCTCGAGGCAGGACGCCACCAGTCGCGCGAGGGGCTCGGGGCAGTTGGGCAGGTGCGCCGAGAGAGGCTCAGGAGGACGCTTCGCGATGTTGTAGAGCAGCGACATGTGATGCTCGGCCTGGAAGGGGTGCTCGCCGGCGAGCGCCTCGTAGAGCACCACTCCGAACGAGAAGATCTCGGCCGGAAAACCGCTCTCCTGTCCGTTCACCTGCTCGGGCGAGAGATAGAGCAGCGTGCCCATCAGATACCCGCGCGATTCGGTGCTGGATCCGCTGGCAGCGACCTTGGACAATCCCAGGTCCAGGATCTTTGCGGTTCCACCGTCCGCGACCATGATGTTGTTGGGCGTGATGTCGCGGTGCTTGATCCCCATCGCGTGAATGGCCGCGAGCCCGGAGGCGACCTGCTGCATGATCACGAGCACGTCGCGAACGGGGGGATGCGACGCGAGAACCTGGTTCAGCGTCCGGCCCTTCACGAACTCCATGACGATGTAGGGAATGCCGTCGTGGTTCCCGAGCCGGTAGATATGGACGACGTTCGGGTGGTTGAGGCTGGCGAGATTCTGTCCCTCGTTGATGAACCTGCGGAGATCCCGGTCGCCGATCGGACCGGACTTGAGCCGCTTCAGGGCCACCGGCCTCTTGAGCTCGAGCTCGGTGCACTCGTAGACGGCGCCGAACCCGCCTTCGCCGATGAGCCGGTCCACACGGTAGGCGCCGTCGATGACCGTGCCGATCACGGCCTGGCACCCCTTTCCGGGCGGTGGGTGATCGTCATTCGCGAATAGTCGAAGGTCGCCACCTCGCGAGATCGTACGACGACGGACGTGTCGATCGTTCCGCCGGCCTTGAGCGTGACATGGACCTGGTGCGGGCCCCCCGTATAGGAGCGAGGCCCCGAATTCTGCGCCTCCTGGGTCACGCGCGTGTCGTCGATATAGATGTCCGCAATGTGGTCGCCCTGCACGATCAATGTCCCGGGCGGCTCGCGCAGCAGAATCAGATGGACTTCCCGCGTGGCCTCGCTCACCACCACCGTGGACTCCGCCGGCAGATATCCCTCGAGCGCGGCCGCGAACGTGTGGGCGCCGAACGGGACGCCGGCGAGCGCGTACGGCGAGCGCCCGCGCGGTTTGCCGTCCAGGCGGATCGAGCATTCCGGCGGCTCGGTGCTCACGCGAACCTCCGTGTTGCCCACAGCCAGGGGGAGCGTGACGGCGACCACGCTGTCCGGCGCCACCGTCGGCTGCGCCTGCGCGGCTCCGTAGCCTGCGAGCGTTGCCTCGACTCGATGCGTCTGTGCGGCGGCCAGCCGGTGCACGGTCACCGGGCTCGTTCCGTACGAGACGCCGTCCACCTTGACACGCGCGCCGGGCGGCTGCGTCTCGACCTGCAGGTCGCCGAACAACGCGCGCAGCTCGACCCGACGGCTGGCGGACTGGCCGGCCGCGATCCCCGGCATCGCGAATTGCGTGTCCGCATAGCCGGAGGCGATCACGCGGAAGTGAAGGTCCTGAGCTGCTGTGACCGAATCGCGGAACGTCCCCCGGCCGATCGCCCGGCCCTCCAGATACACCATCGCGTCCACGGGTTCGGGTGTGAGCGTGAGGTAGGCGATCTCCGTCCGGGGCGGGGAAAGCGAAGACGCGTGCGGCTTGATGAAGCGCATGGCGATCGGCACAGCCGCCACCGCCACCACCGCGATCACCACCGGGCCCGCCACCCGGAACGGGTCCTTCGGAATCGGAATCGCCAGCTCGCGCCGCACCTGCCACACGGAGTGCTGGCGGCGAATCCACAGCCGCCACAGGTCCATTCGGAAAGCGTATTGGTGCCGGTTGGCGCGATCGCGGCGCAGCAGGATGTCGCTCTTGAAGAGCTTCTCGAGCGTCTGCGCGATCCGCGCCTCGTCCAACCCGAGGCGGTACCGTCGTCGCTGGTGTTGGCGCTTGAGGTCGTCGAAGCCCGCGTACGACCCTTCCTCCGGCAGGCATTCGGCCAGCAGCGCCAGCACCAGCTTCTCGTCGCGCTCGAACCCGTCCCAGAGGAACTTCATCTGGGGCAACGGGTTGTTGACGATCCCGTCCACCACCTTGGCGACCCCCTCGCGCGTCGCGTGTCGCGAGCGGATCTCGTTCAGGTTGTCCACCAGGCTCTGGCAGATCGCCTGCGTGTAGAAGGGCTGCCCGGCCGTCAGGCGGTAGATCGCGTCCACGACCTCGTCTGCGTACTCCACGCGGCCTTCCACCGGCTTGCGGATCAGACTGATCGCGTCCTCGCGCTCGAGGAAGCTGATCATCCGGAAGTCGGACTTTGGCAGGAACTTCTCCCAGTACTCGCGACGGCGATGGTCGAGATGCTGCGCGCCGGTGAGGATGAGATAGACCCGCTCGTTCTCCATCAGGTTGGCGAGGATCAGGAGGGCTTCCCGGGACAGCAGGCCCTCGTCGATCTTGTTCTCGAACAGCTCGTATTCGTCGAACAGCAGGACCAGCCGCTTCTGCGGCCGGGCCCGCATCACCTCCTGCACGAACTTCCGAAACGTGGCGTAGTGGTTCGAGTCCGAGGAGAACTTGGGAAGCGCGATCCCGGCTCCATCCGGGCCGAGCGCGGACCGGATCTCCTCCGAGACGCGCGTCAGGAAATCGATCTCGTTGCCCACGGCCATGGACTGCATGTCGATGAGCACCGGGATGAAATCAGGCCCCAGGCGCTTGTCCATGATCTGGAAGAGAATCGAGGTCTTGCCGCTGCGGCGCTCGCCGCAGAAGACCAGCAGCAGCCCGCAGTGCGAGGGATCGGTGGAGTCCTGGAAGCGCCTGCGGACCAGGTCGAACTCGGCCTCGCGGCCGAAGAACATCGACCGGTCTCGTACCGGGTTCCCTACGATGTAGGGATTGGGGCTGATCGGCGTGAAGCCGGGATCCGGGGGGCGGTCGTTCATGGCAAGACAGCTCCCGGCGGATGCTCGGATGGCGCGATGCCCCGAACGGCGACCCTGGGAGCTGTGGGTAGCCTCCTCGTGATTAGCAAGGAGACACCGCTGCTCGACACGGTGTCAAGAGG
>VBOS01000159.1 GCA_005893185.1 Candidatus Eiseniibacteriota bacterium | reverse complement strand
TGATCGGGGTCACCCGCTACACCCACGCCGAGGTCAAGCCCCACGTCGAGGCCTATCGCGCGGCGATCAAGGCGGCCGACCCCGCGCGCTTCGTGGGACGGTTTCCCAACAACCATGTCGCGGTCTTCGCGATCGGGTGCGTGCACGATGACGATCGCATCGGCCGCGACGTCGGCTGCGCCGCGGCGCGCTTCTACTATGGCGACAACGACGCCGAGCTGAATCACGTGCGGTTCGGCTCGTCCGAGGGCGTGGCCAAGATCAAGGCCCGCATGGCCGGGTATTCGAACGACGACCTCCTCGACAAGGGGATGGCCATCGGGGGCGACTCCGACAGCGTGTGCCGCCAGGTGGAACGCTGGGCGGCCACCGGCATCGATCAGATGATCTTCATGTTCCAGATCGGCCACACGACGCACGACCAGATCATGCGCTCCATCGAGATCGTCGGAGAGAAGGTCATCCCCCGCTTCGCGGACTGACACTTCTCTCATCCCTCTCCCCCCTGGGGGAGAGGGCAGGGTGAGGGGGAAGCAACATGTCCAGGCACGATTTCCCCGCCGAGGAGTTTGCCGCGCGCCACACACGCGCCCGCGAGGCGGTCGGCGCGGCAGGGCTGGACTGGCTGCTCGTCCTCCATCCGATGTCGCTGCACTGGCTCATCGGCACGGAAGCCAAGAGCTATCAGACATTCCAGTGCCTCTTGCTGTCGGCGAAGCCCGACCTCCTGGTCATGTTCACGCGCCTGTCGGATCGATGTGAGCTCGTCGAAGACTCCCTGGCGGATGAGGTCATCGGGTGGGGCGGCCCCGAGCCCGCGGATCCTCTCGAGGCATTCCGCGCCCTTGTCGACCGGTTTGGCCTTCGCCGTGCCCGCGTGGGTCTCGAGACGCCACCGTACTATCTGCATCCACATCACCACGCGAGATTGAAGGAGCTTCTCGGTGCCGCGCTGGTCGCCGAGCCGTCCAATCTGATCCACGAGCTGAAGCAGGTGAAGTCGTCACGCGAGATCGCGCTGATCCGCGAATCCGCGCGCATCGCGGATGCGGCGATGACCGCCTGCATCGGAGCCGTGGCCCCGGGTCGCAGCGAGCTCGAGATCGCGGCGGCCGTCTACCAGACCCTGCTCGCCTCCGGCAGCTCGCTGCCGGCCAGCGCGATCAACCTGGTCACCGGCGAGCGCTGCGGCTTCGCGCATGGCGCACCCACGCTACGCAGGCTCCAGCCCGGTGATCCCGGGAATGTGGAATTCGGCGCGGCGTACAAGCGCTACACCAAGACCATCGGGCGCCAGTTCAATCTTGGGCCTCCGTCACAGCGCGTGCGCGACCTCTACGCCGTGGCGCGCGCCGCCTTCGATGCGTGCCTCGCGGAGATCCGTGACGGCGTCCCCGCCCTCGTGCCGCACGAGGCCGCCAAGCGCGTGATCGCCGAGGCGGGCATGGACGGCTATCGACTGCACACCACCGGCTATTCGATTGGCGCCGGCGTGCCGCCGTCGTGGGGTGAGCCACTGAACATGTTCGGCGGCAGCAAGGACGTGCTGCGCGCCGGCATGGTGGTCTCGATCGAGCCACCCGTGTTCTCTGCCGAGGAGCGCCTCGGCGCGCGAATCATCGACAATGTTCTCGTCACCGAGTCCGGCGCCGAGCTGCTGTCGACCTACCCGCTCGATCTGCTGGTCGTCGACTAGCGTAGTGAATCTGATACACGTCGACTGCTTTTCCGCTTGACAGCCTCGGCATCGTGACTTGGTCGTGCGGCGGCAGCCCTCGGCAAGTGCCGGCCCAGCAGCCCGCGCGCGGCCGCCGCTGCGCAAACGGGCGGGACCGGATCAAAAACCATTCCGCCTCTGAAAATCGCTCCTCCCGGACCCTCCCTGGGAGCTCGAAAACTAGGGTGTAAAGTCGCCTCAGGAGTCGGCAGAAGGAGGGCTCGCCATGCAGATCCATTCGCCCGCTACTCATCACGCCTCGGAGCTGGACCGGCTCGGCGACGAGATCGCCGAGCTGTCCGCGCACCTAGATGCCGCCACCGCGCGCCTGCTCGAGCTGATCCGCGCCTTCGACGCCCGCGGCGGCTGGAACACGGGCTTCCGCTCCTGCGCGGCCTGGCTCTCCTGGCGGGTGGGGCTCGACCTGGGCGCAGCCCGAGAACGGGTGCGCGTCGCGCGTGCTCTCGGGACGCTGCCTCTGTTGGCCCAGGCGCTGGCCCGCGGGGAGCTGTCCTACGCCAAGGTCCGCGCCCTGACCCGCGTGGCCACGCCGGAGACCGAAGTGCGACTGCTGGGAGTGGGACGCGCCGGGACAGCCGCCCACGTCGAGCGGATCGTGCGGGGCTGGCGGTGCGTGGATCGGCGGGCCGAGATGCGGGAGGCGAAGCACCGGCACGCGAGCCGCGCCCTGCGCGTGTATCAGGACGAAGACGGCATGGTGGTCCTGAAGGGGCGGCTCGAGCCGGAGGTGGGGGCGCTCCTCATGCAAGCGCTCGCCGCCGCACGCGAGACGCTGTATCAGCGGGCCCGAAGGCGGGAGAAGACCGTGCCAGACTTCGGAAGCGTTTCCGCGGAAACGTTTCCGGTCGGCCAGCAGCAGGCCGATGCCCTGGCCCTGCTCGCGGAGACGGCCTTGCACCACGGCCTCGATCCCGGTACGCCAGGAGAGCGCTACCAGGTGGTGGTCCACGTCGACGCCGAGGTGCTGGATGCAAGCCGGGTGGTGATGCGCCATGATCAGGAGGGGCGCGTCGTGGAGATCGGGGCCCGGACCCGGGCGATTCCCCCCGCCTTACGGCTCGCCCTCGAGCATCGGGATCAAGGCTGCCGCTTCCCGGGATGCCATGGGCGCTTCACCCAGGGGCATCACCTCCGCCACTGGGCCCACGGGGGCCCGACCACGCTCTCGAACCTCGCGCTGCTCTGTCGCCGGCACCATCGGGCCGTACACGAGGAGGGCTATCAGGTTGCGCGCTTACCCGACGGCACCCTCCAGTTCCGGCGACCCAACGGCCACCCGCTGCCCGAAGTGCCATCTCCTGCTGCGGTGCCCGGGGATCCGATCACGGCGCTCCGAGAGTGTCATGACGCACAGGGCCTGCGTGTCACCGCGCGGACGGGGTGTCCGACCTGGCTTGGGGAGCCACTGAA
>VBOS01000156.1 GCA_005893185.1 Candidatus Eiseniibacteriota bacterium | reverse complement strand
GTGGTGCTCGCCCCCTCCGCGTCCGTGACCTGCACGCTCGCGGTCCAGTTGCCCACCGCGTAGGTGTGGGTCGCGGTCGCTCCGGATTGCGGGCCCACCACCGTCCCGTCACCGAAGTCGAAGCGGTAGGAGGCGATCGGTCCCTCCGCGTCGGAAGAAGCGGAGGCGTCGGCCGTCACGCTGAGCGGCTCGACGCCCGAAGAGGGCGTCACCGTCAGCGCGGCGTTCGGCGGCAGGTTTCCCGTTCCGTCCGCCGCGCGCGCGATCGAGATGTCGTCGACGCGAAACGACTGGAGAGCGAGCGCGGGCTGCCCCACGATCTGGAGGTCGATCGTCGAGCCCGCCCAGCGGGTGACGTAGTCCAGCTGGAGCTCCTGCCACAGGAGCTCCTCAGACGGCAGCGAGAGCGCAACCTGCGGCGATTCGACCCACTCTCCGGCACTGGCACCCAGCGACTCCCGCAGCCTGAGGCTCACGATGCTCGCGCCGAGCTCGGCCCGGACCCATGCCCGGACCTGGTAGCGAACGCCCGCCGCGGGCGTCGATGCGACCCAGTTCGGCTCGTCGGTGACGCCGTAGGGCGACGTCCCGACGGCCGGGCTCGTGACCCGGAGCGAGTAGATCCCCGAGATGCCGCCCGCGACGCGTGCGATCGTGGCGGCCCCGATCGGAGCCCAGCCTTGCGTGCCGGTCTCGAACGATGAGTTGCCCACCAGGTTGCCATCCACGCTCACAGCGACCGACTTCGTGGCGGTCGCCCCGCCCGAGTCCGTGACCAGCACGCTGGCCGTCCAATTCCCGGCTGCGTATGTGTGCGTCGCCGTCGTTCCGGGCTGCGGACCCACAACGGTCCCGTCGCCGAAGTCGAAGCGGTAGGAGACAATCGTGCCGTCCGGATCGGAGGAGCCTGAGGCGTCGGCCCTCACGCCGAGCGGCGCCGTCCCCGAGGAGGGCGTCACCGTCAGCGCGGCGGTCGGCGGCAGGTTCCGATGGGCGACCGCGACTGCGACCGACTTCGTGGCGGTCGCCCCGCCCGAGTCCGTGACCTGTACGCTCGCGGTCCAGTTCCCGGCTGCGTACGTGTGCGTCGCCATCGTTCCGGGCTGCGGACCCACCACGGTCCCGTCGCCGAAGTCGAAGCGGTAGGAGACAATCGTGCCGTCCGGATCGGAGGAGCCTGAAGCGTCGGCCCTCACGCTGAGCGGCTCCGTGCCCGAGGACGGCGTCACCGTCAGCGCGGCGGTCGGCGGCTGGTTCGTGGGCGGCTGGAATTCGAGCGCACCGCGGTCCGCGTACGCGACCGGACCGAGACCGGTGTTCGGCGTTCGGGGATCGTCCGCCCGCGCTTTGCCCTCGGCGTCGGTCGCCGGCCAGTTGCTCACGCCGGAGTTGGCGTTGTCGATGGCGGGCGAGCCCACCAGGAGGTGGAAATCTCCGCTCGCAGGCGCCACGAACCGGGGGTCGGCCTGAACGGTCCGCGTGTCCTGCCCGCTGACCGCGCTGTAGTCCGACACCCGGGGATAGATCGTCGTCTGGTACTTCACGGGCGGCTGCGCGCCCGAGTTCCAGAACAGATTGTCGTTCGACGTGAATCCCGCGGACGAGCTCGCGTCGACGTACAGGTCGTACTCATTGGTCGTGAGTCCGTTGTCCGTCGCGATCGAGTTGAACACCTGGGTGTTCGGACAGTTGCCCTCGATCGAGAACCCCTCCCGGTAGTTCCCGTACGCCACCTCGTCGATGTGGATGTTCCCGGTCGCTTCCAGGTGGTCGAAGCCGTGGTCGCCATTGGCCCACGACCGGTTCTGCAACGAAACGTTGTTGTTCGATCCCGACTGCAGCTGCTCGCCTGTGTCCTGGTTGTCGTGCCAGCGGTTGCGCTGGATCAGGTTGTTGGGGCAGCCGAACATGTAGAGCCCGTTCGCTTGCCGCGCCGGCGCGTAGAAGTTGCGGAACGACTCGTTGTCCTCGATCGTGCAGCCGGTCGCCCCCCCGATCAGCGCGATCCCGTGGTCGCCGTTGTCCGAGACCACGTTCCCGGCGATCCGCACGGCGGAGCCCCCCGCCACCTGGATTCCCATCCGCCCCGCCTGGCGCACGGTGTTGCCCACGATCTCGACGTTGCTCGAGCCGCTGTCGAGCTGGATGCAGCGGTCGTCCCCGCGCACCAGCGTGAACCCCTCGATCCGCACGTACGACGTGCCCGACGCGTAGAACCCGTAGGCCCGGTGGCCGACCTGCGCCCCGTGGCTGCCCGGGTTGCCGCCGCCCGCGTTCACGTAGAGCCCGCTGCCCGCCACATAGGTGAAGCTGCGCGGCGGCAAGGATCCCGGTGCCGCGGTCGAGGGCGTGAGCCGCTGGTCGTCCGCGAACACCTGCTTGGGCGCCCAGGTCACGCTCGCCGCCAGCCACACGTCGCCCGAGCTCTGGGTCCAGAGCGCGGCCGAGGAGAAGTCATCCGTGCCATCCACCACCACCGGCTGGCCCGGCGCGGCCATCGCCGTCAGCACGATCGGTGCTCCCGACATCCCCGAGAGCGGCGGCGCGACCTGCTCGCGGTAACGCCCCGGCATCACGAGGATCGTTGTGCCCGGGCTGTGGTGCGCCGCCAGCGCCGCCGAGATCTTGCAGTAAGGCTGGGCCTGGGTGCCGGGGCCGACGTCGGAGCACGACGCATTCGCCTGATCCACGTAGTAGCTCGCCTCCACGGACAAGCGCGGCGGCGTCACACCGAACGCGGGGCCCACCCACGGCGGCGCGGCAGAGAGCGAGACTGCGATCAACAGCGTGAACCCGAGCGTGCGCGCCGGGGCCTTGACGCCCGCCCGCTTCCCTGCGGGGCTCGCAAACCTGGGAGAGGCGGCCCGCGGCGCGGTGCGAGGGAGTCTGGTTGCCTTCATAAAACTCTACCTCCTCTCAGTTCTTGAGCGTTGCGGCCGGGTGCAGCAGCGCGACGCGCTGCATGACGTCGTTGAGTTCGAAACAGGTCATGAGGCGGTCCAGCGGCTCGGAGACCCGGAGCGGAGCTCGGATCATGGATTGCAGGCGGCCGCGACGGCCGCGGCTCATGCGCACGCGCGTCGTGAATCCCGATGCGCGCGGGAGCCGCCCGGTCTGCCGGCACGCCTCGATGAGGTGGCCGGCACCGTGATCGTACGAGTGCAGCTCGGGCGGACCGGCGTCCGAACCGCGCGCGAGATACGATGGCACGTCGTGCGCGCCCGCGACGAGAGCCGGCCCGCCGCGCGCGAGGCGGCACGCGTTGTGGCGCGCGACCCAGGCGGTGCCGCCGCCCCAGGGCTCCTCGAAGACGCCGTTGTGCGCGACATCGCACAGGAGATCGGCGCGGACCCGGTTCGAAAACGTCTCGTGCAGCGCGTCGCGGATGGCCGCCACCGTGGCGAGGCGGTAGGCGAAGCCGAAATTGGATGCCATCGCCAGCGCCTGCCGGATCCGCACGCCGGGCTCGGACTCCGCCGCGTACGTGGTCCAGCCGTTGCGGCGGAAGTGGAGCTTCCATGTGGAGCGCGAGAGCGCGACGCCCGTTGGCCGTGCAGGAGGAGCTTCGAGAGGAAGAGCAGCGGCCTGCGAGTCGCGTCCAGGTTCTCGCGCCGCGAGTAGTGGTGGAGCAGCGTGCCGCCGAAGGGCCCGGGGCCCAAGTGGTACATGATCACGACCTGGTTCCGCTCGAGCCCGAAGTGCGCGGCCGTCGGTGTGCCGATGAGGCTCTCGACCACCTGGATCTCCAGGAAGTGGTTGCCACCGAAGTTGAGCCCCATCTCCGAGCGCCCGAGCGGGCTCTCCCGCAGCCACCCCGGCACGGCCTGCGTCCAGGCCTCGGCGCCGCCCGGGACCGGAATGCGCGCGCCCCCTTCCATGCGCTCGAGCACCCGCGGCGCGAGCCCGTAGCGGCCGAGCACGCTGCGCCCGCCCTCGAGCGCCGCCGCGCGCAGGTCGGGCACCGACAGGCTGTAGCGGTTGGCGTCGAGCGGGTGGGAAGCTGCGTGCGCGTTGATGCGGGCGAAGAAGCGCGCGATCCGCTCGGCCGTCAGGTCGCGCGCATCGAGATCGGTGGTCACGAGGCCCATGCCGTCGTTGACCGCCACCGACGTGAACTCCGGCACGATCGTGCCGACCGTCGTGATCGCGAGGCTCGATGGAACCTCCATGCGCGGCTTCTGGTGGAGGTCGGGAAGGGCGAGCACATGCTCCACGAAGGGGAGCGCCGCGATCGCATCGAGCCGCGCGAGCAGCGCGCGGTCGGGCCTTTGGCCCGCGCTCAGCACCCGCAGCTTCGATGCCGGAACGCACGCCACGCCGGGCTCCGGCGCTGTGCTCGCGCCATCCCATGGATGCGGGATCGCGCCCTCGCGCGCACTCCATTCGATCCGGGCCGCCATCGCGCGTCTCCCTCTCACCCGCCGGATCCGGTCCGCCGCAGCGCGGCCGGCAGCGGCAGCGGCAGCGACGCCGGGATCCGCTGCAGGATCCGGATCTCGCCGTCGGGCAGCGCGCCGAGGAACCGCAGCAGGGCTGCATACGTGGCGCATCCCAGCGCCGCGGCCAGCGGCCACGGCGCGGCCCGCACCGCGAGCATGGCGGCCGCCATGCCAGCGGCGGCGACGAGCGGCCGCGCAGCGTCGCGCGCGAGCTCCGCCAGCCGGACGTAGGGCGACAGCGCCCGCATGCACACGGCCGCGATCGCGAGCTCCGCCGCCGCGTAGGCGAGGCAGGCGCCCATGAAGCCGAAGCGCGGGATCAGAAACGCGCCGAATGCGGCGTTGGTCACGAGGCCAGCGATCACGCCCCGCAGGTAGCGCTCCTGCCGGTCGAGGGCGGCCAGCACGTAGCGCGCGGCGAGGTTCAGGAAGATCGGGGTGAGCACGGGGCCGAGCACGATCAGCGCAAGCGGCGCACGTTCGAAGCCGTGGCCGCGGAACAGCACGTCGATCAGCGGCCTGGCCAGCACCACGAGGCCGACCGAGAGCGGGAACGCCGCCAGCACCAGGTAGCGCAGCGTGCGCCTGAGCGCCCGGCCGGTCGCAGCCGCTTCGCGTTGCGCGCGGCGCGCGAGCGCGGGGAACGCGCCGAGCGTCACCGCCGATGCGATGAAGCCGAAGGGCTGCGACAGCAGGTAGCCGACGTTGAAGCACGCGACGTCGACGGGGCTCGAGAACGCGGCCAGCATCAGGAGGCCGATCCGCCCGTAGAGAACCGATGCCGCCATCGCGGCGCCGAACGGGAGGCCTTCGGCCACGAGGCGGCGCATGCGTTCGGGCTCGGGGCGGAACTCCGGCCGGTGGAACCGGCGGGCGACGATCACGGCGCCCAGGGCCAGGCGGATCGCGAACGCGACCGCCGCCGCGAGGAGGAGTGCGAAGAGCCCGGCCCTGAGCCACGCGCCGGCCGCGAGCAGGAGGAACCACACGACCTGGCTCACCACCAGCAGCAGCGCCTCGAGGTCGAGCCGCTCGTGGGCGCGCAGGGTCCAGACCGACGGGTCCTGACCGAGATCGATCAGCGCGATCGCGGCCAGCAGCGTGACGAGCGCCGCGCGCGCCGGGGGCAGGAGCGGCCAAGCGGTCGCGACCACCACGGTCAGGATCAGGCCCGAGACCGCGGCCTTGATCAGGATCGCGTCGCCCAGGAGCCGGGGCCCGGCCCGGCGGTCGCGCGCGATCTCGCGCGTGACGATGAGGCCCACGCCTGCGTCGCCGACCGCTGCGACGAGCGGGATGAGGGCGTAGTAGAACGCGTACTCTCCGTAGCCCCGGGCCGTGAGCGTCCGGCCAAGCAGGACCATGGCCGCCACGTTCACGAGCGCGCTGATCGCCTGGGAGGCGAGCCGCAGCGCGATGTTCCGCCCGATGCGCACAGCGTGCTCGGGGCCATTCCCCTCCACGGCCAGCGCATCGGGAATGGCCGCGGACAGGTTCGGGCCGCGCCGCGGGGCGCGAGAGCGCACCACCTCCGAGAGCCGCTCGCGGTAGATCGAGCGCAGGGTGCCGATGACGGCGCGCTCGTCGTAGCTGCGCACAGCCACCGCGTGACCGCGCGCTCCCATCGCGCGGCGCAGCTCTGCGTCCCCGATCAGGAGCGCGAGCGATGCGGCCAGACCGTCGACGTCTCCCGGCGCCACGGTCAGGCCGGTCTCGCCGTGGTGCACCGCCTCGCTCGTCCCCGGGACGCGGGTCGCGACCACCGGCAGGCCGGTCGCCATCGCCTCCAGCACCGCCCGCGGCATGCCCTCCTTGAGCGAGGTCAGCACGGCGATGTCGCTCTTGGCGAGCAGCTCGGGGATGTCGTCCCGGTAGCCGAGGAACTCGATGCGGTCGGCGATCTCGAGCCGCTCGCACTCCGCCTGGTACGACGACCGCAGCGCGCCGTCCCCCACGAGGAGCACGCGGAAGCTCTCGCCGCGCGACTTGAGCAGGCGCACGGCGCATCGGCCCGCGCCGGCCGGGCCGCGAGCCGGAAGCGGCCGATTTCGATGCCGTTGCCGACCCAGCGCCGCCGCCCGCGCGGGCCGATGCCGAAGTGCTCCGCCAGCCCGAGGTCGCTCCGGTTCTGGGTCAGGAGCGTGTCGGTCAAAAGGCCGGCCAGGCGCTCCGCCAGCACAGCGGGCAGGCGCTTCGGCCACGGCGTGCGGGCGTGGAAGTGGAACCCATGGACGGTGTGGATCACGACCGGCACCCGGGCCAGCCATGCCGCAGCTCGGCCCACGGCACCCGGCACCGAGCAGTGGGTGTGGACCAGGTCCACGCGCTCCCTCCGCAGGTACGTTGCGATCTCGACCAGCGAGATCAGCAGCCGGAACGGAGAGAGCCGGCGCGGGAGGTGCACGGTGTGCACCGGGATGCCGGCCTCGCGGAGCGCCGCGACGTAGGGGCCGTCCGCGCACACGATGCGGTTGTCGAAGCCGCTCGCCCGCATCGCGAGCACGCGCGCCTTGAGCAGCCGGTCGGCGGACGAGCTGACGTTGATGATGTCCACGATCCGGAACGATCGTCCGGCGTCGCGGCCTACGGCGGCATGCGCGGTTGTCACGGCCGCCCCCTCATCGCAACCGCCGGCGCGCCGAGCCGCGTCGCGGCTCCTGGGCGCGGCAAGGGAACCGGGCGAGCCGCGGCCGTTTCCCGCGCGGCGACACTTCCGGTCACGGCGCAGACCAGCCCCAGGAACAGCCAGACGTGGCGGAAGTGGAGCTTCTCGATCACCATCGAATGCAAGGAGGTCGCGACCAGGGCGCCGAGGAAGGACGCGAGGAGCGCGGCGTCGCGACGTGCGTCGGCCGGTTGCCGGCCCGGCCGCACGCGGGCCGCGAGCGCCATCCCGAACACCTGCCCGGTCCACGCCAGCATCGCGAGCAGCGCGATCGGCCCGCGCTCCACCGCGTAGGCCAGGTAGTCGTTGTGCGCCTCCTTGGACAGGAACGAGTCGGGGCGCTCGCGCTCGCCGATCTCCACCTTCTGGAACGCGCTGTTCCCCGGGCCCAGCCCGAGCGGAGACTTGACGTAGCTCCGCTCCAGGGGACGCCAGATGTCCCGGCGGCTCTCCGAGCTGTGGGAGATGCGCGCGAGGAAGCTGTGCTCCTGGACCCGGCGCACCAGGCTGCTCCCCGGGCCCGATTCCGAGATCAAGAGGCCCGCGAGCAGGAGCGGGGCGAGCGCGAGCGCCACCCGGCCGGCTAGGCGGGAGCCCTCGAGCCCGCCGTACCATGCGCGGGCCGGGAACCACACGGCGAGCCCGGCCGACAGCGACACCATGCCGCCGTTCGACTTGGTGGAGAGGAGCGCGAGCCCCAACAGCCCGAGCGAAGCCAGCAGGATTCCCGCGCGCACGCGCCCGATGAGACCGAGCGCGATGAACACACTGAACACGAGGTAGTCGGCGAACATGTTCGCGTTGGGAAACGCACCGGAGAGCCGCGGGCCGCGGGCTGTGAGCAGATTCCACAGGGAGAGCTGGCGAGCGGCGAACGCCGCCGCCAGCGAGCCGAGCGCGACCGCAGATGCCGCGGCCAGCCACGCCACGCGCACGCCCGCGAGGTCTCCGCGCCGGCTGAGCAGAGCGACCAGGATCACGAACCACAGGTAGAGATATGCGTCGACGAGCATGCTCACGCAGCTCGCCGAGACCGAGACCGCGTTGGTGACCGCGAGCAGCGAGCGCGTGAAGATCACGAGCATCGGCAGGGCGAACAGGAAGCGCACATGCGCCCTCCGCCGCAGGGCGGCGCCGAGGAAGACCGCAAGCGCAACTGCGTTCAGCACGTCGAGGACCGAGAGGCCGCCCGGCCCCGCCGGCCGCGCGAACGGGAGGAGCATAGCCGCCGCCACGAGATAGAGGTCCCACCCCCGCCCCCCGAACGGCTCGCCCTCGCGGGCTCGCGCCTGCTCCAGCCAGCGTTCTGCGGTCACGCGCCGATCAGGCATAGATCGTCACCCGCGCGGCCGGCGCCGGCCGCGCCGCGCCATCTGCGCCATCGAGACCATCCGCCGGGTCGATGCGGCTGGCTGACGGATCGGGGAAGAAGCTCATCAGCCTGCTCAGCTCGTGCGCGCGCTGCGCCTTCCCCGCGCCGTTCCGGCTCGCTTCAACGGCCTTGAGGATCCGTGCGTGCGCCGTCCGCCACACCCGCTCGTGAGGGTTGAAGAGCCGCTCGAACAGGCGCTCGCCCGGACGCAGGCCGGTGAACGCGATCGGCATGTCCACGCCGGGCCGGAGGCCGTACAGGCGGATCAGCGCGCACGCCACGTCCAGGATCCGCACCGGCTTGCCCATGTCGAGGACGAACACTTCTCCTCCGCACCCCATGTTCGCCGCCTGGAGGATGAGGTGAACGGCCTCGGCGACCGTCATGAACCAGCGCGTCATGTCGCGGTGCGTCACCGTGACCGGGCCACCGCGTTCGATCTGCTCGCGGAAGAGCGGAATCACGCTCCCGCTGCTCTCCAGCACGTTGCCGAACCGTACCGTCAGGAAACGCGTGGCCGAACGGGCCGCCAGCTCCCGCACCGCCAGCTCCGCCATGCGCTTCGACGCCCCCATTACGCACGCCGGCTCCACCGCCTTGTCGGTCGAGACCAGCACGAAGGTCGAGTTGTAGGCCTCGCGGGCGTTGTGCTCCATCATCGGGACGTGCTTGTAGGCGGCGGCGTGGAACACGAACTCCGGCCGCGTCGTCTCCAGCACATCGCGCAACCGTGCCGCGTCGCGGACGTCGCCGACCCGGGCGTGAACGTCGGTGCGCGGATGGAGGCCCCGCACCTCGCGCTCGATGTTGTACAGGCTCTCCTCATGGATCTCGAACATCACGAGCCGTTCGGGAGAGCAGGCGGCGATCTGGCGGCAGATCTCGGAGCCGATCGACCCGCCCGCGCCGGTGACCATCACGCGCCTGCCGCGAAAGCACGACGCGACCCGGGCGAGGTCCACGGGCACCGGCTGACGGAAGAGGATGTCCTCGGCCTCGGGCTGCGACAGCCTCAGCACCGACAGGTCGCGACGCAGGATGTCGTCGAGGTCCGGCACGACCTTCACCGGACGGCCCGCGGCACGGCAGGCGTGGATCACTTCGCTGCGGCGTGCCGCGGGGAGGGAGGATGCGAGCACCACGATCTCGTCCGGCGCGAGCGAAGGCAGGATCCGGTCCAGCTCGTCGATGGACCCGACGATCGGGACCTCGTGGATCAGGAGCCCGCGGGGGGTCGCGCGATCCGAGACCAGCCCGACGATCCGACATTCGCGGCCTCCGGGCCCCGTGCGGTCGAGCAGGAAGCGCTCGGCGGAATCGCCGCTTCCCACCAGCAGAACGGTGCGGGGAACCGCAGGCTGGGTGCGAAGCCGCTCGTGCAATCCGCGCGCGGCGCGCACACCGGCCAACGCCACAACGCACAGCAGCCCGTCCAGGATCACGATCGAGACCGGAAGGGGCGGGGCGGCCTGCATCCAGGCCAGGAACGGGGCGAATGTGACCGATCCGAGCGCCGTCGCGCACACGATCGCGCCCATCTCGCGCGGCCCGAAGTACCGCCACACGTCGCGGTGGAGGCGGAATCGCCAGATCCAGAACGCCCGGATCGCGACCAGCGCCGGAAGGAGCAAGAGGACGCGCCGGCACACGTCGGACGGGGGCGCGCCGTCGAAACGGACGACGAGCGCGGCAACGCATGCGAGCGCCGCCAGGCCTGCCTGGATCAGCATGGCGAAGAGCGCGTGACGGCGTCCCAGGCCCTGGATGAGCCGATCGACGAGCCCCGAAGGGTACGCCAGCAAGAGCAGGGTCTGGAGAACGAGCCGGAGATCGTACATCCATGAGGCGCGCTGCACGTAGAGCCGCGCCAGCCGGATCTTGGCCGGCAGCACGGAGCGGACGTACTCGGCTTCGGGATCCGCGACACCCGCCAGCAGCGCGGACTCCGCGCGGTAGGCGATCGATGCCGGGTCCGTGATCCCGGGGCGCACCTTCAGGATCTCGCGGAACTCCTTCACATAGATGCGCACGAAGCGCGGCAGCTCCGGGCGCGGGCCGACCAGGCTCATGTCTCCGCGCAGCACGTTCCAGAGCTGCGGCAGCTCGTCCAGCTTGCTCGCGCGCAGGAAGCGTCCCACGCGGGTGACCCGCGGGTCGCCGAGCGGCGTCACGCCCGGGCCGTTGCGCTCGGCGTCCACGCGCATGGTCCGGAACTTGAGGATGCGGAAACGCGAGAAGTTCCGGCCCACGCGCTCCTGCGTGAACAGCACGGGGCCCGCGCTGTCGAGCCGGATCGCGAGTGCCGCGAGCAGGAAGGCAGGCCAGGTCAGGGCGAGCCCAAGGACCGCGAGCGCGACGTCGGCTGCGCGCTTCATGGCGCGAGGTCCTCGGCGGCCAGCCACGACTCGTCGTCGGGCGACAGCGTGGCCTCGCGGCTCTCGTGGTCGCGATTGAGCACGATGCCGATCACGTTGCCACCCGACCTCTTGAGCTCGTCGACGGCGCGCCGCACGGTCGCGATCTCCGCCCCCCGCTCCTTCACCACGAGCAGCACACCGTCGACGATGCGTGCGAACGGAACCACCGGCTGTGCGACGCGCTGATGAAGCGCGGCTGCATCACGCTCACGCAGAAGGAAGACGCACTGCAGGTCCAGGAGGAAACCGGCCGCCCGATCGGGGAGGTGCTGCGGACCCTGGGAAGCGTCGGCCCGGCGGAGGTCGCATCCGCCCTTCAGAGCCAGCTCGCCCACCGGCTGGCGAAGATCATCGGCATGCGGCAGCCGCACTGCAGCTTCGACGAGCTGCCCGAACCCTATCTGCCCGCGGCCGGAGAGCGAACCGCCGAGCGCCCCGACCACGACGTCATGCGGCGTGTGCGCGGCCGGGCCAGCCTCTACCTGAAGCATCCGTTCCTCTCGAGCCAG
>VBOS01000154.1 GCA_005893185.1 Candidatus Eiseniibacteriota bacterium | reverse complement strand
GCGCGCGCCCGCCGGAACACCCACGGGTCTCCGAACGCAGCTCGCCCCAACATGACCCCGTCGCAGCCCGTGGTCTCGAGCAGGAGCTTCGCGTCATCGGGCGTTCGCACGTCCCCGTTCCCGATCACCGGGATGCCCACAGCCCGCTTGGCTTCGCCGATCATCTCCCAGTGGGCGTTGCCCTCGAACTTCTCGGCGCGGGTGCGTGCGTGGATCGCGACCGCGGAAGCGCCCGCGTCCTCGAGCGCCTTCGCAACATCGACCACGTTGCGCGAGCTGCCGTCCCAGCCGAGCCGGATCTTGGCCGTCACCGGGACCGAGCTCACATCGCGCATGCGGCGCACCATCGTGACGATGCGCGGCACGTCGCCGAGAAGCGCAGCGCCCGCACGGCGGTTCACCACCTTGCGCACCGGGCAGCCCATGTTGATGTCCACGAGGTCGGGCCGTTTCTCCGCCGGGAGGTCGCACAGCAGGCGAGTGGCTTCCGCCATCACGCCGGGATCGGATCCGAAGAGCTGGATCCCGATCGGCCGCTCGCTCGGCTCGAAGGCGCAGTAGTCGAGCGTGGCGCGGTTGCCGCGCGTCAGGCCATCCGCCGACACCATCTCGGTGTACACCCCGGAAGCACCCTGCTCGCGCGCCAGCCTGCGGAACGGGGAGTCGCTCACGCCCGCGAGCGGCGCCAGGAGCAGCGGCGAGTCGAACGTCGCGCCGCCGATGCGCATGGGAGCGGCAGCCGCCATTCAGCGCGCGCCAGCGCGCGGGGTCTCCACGCCGGCGGCCGAGAACACGTCGGCCGGCGATTTCGCGCGCGCGAGGATCTTGAGCGCGCGGGCGAACAACACGTCGCCCTCGAGCGCGACGCGCGCGGCGGCGGTGTCCCCTGAGACGCGGCGCGCCAGCTCGCGGCGCAGCGCGCGCCGGAGCGGGTCACGCTCGGCGGCGAGCGACTTCGCGTCCGATTTCACTTTCTCGCCTGAGAGGAACACCGTGAAATCTTCCCACATGCCGTCGGGCAGCGTTGCAGCGGCTGTCGCGCCGGGATGCGTGTTCACCCAGCGGTTCGCGAACCGGAACGGGAGCCCCAAACGCTCCACCTCGAGCGTGAGCGGGGGCAGGCTGTCGGCGAGCACAACCAGGTCGGGCGTGATGCCGCCGCCGCCGTACACGCTGCGCCCGCCCGCCGTGCGGAAGTGCTTGGGAGCCGCTGTGTCGGCGGGAGCCGGCGCTTCGTCGCCGCCGTCGTCTTCCTCGTCGCGCGCCAGCGTGTCGTGCGCAGCCCGATGGATCGAGCGCCCGCTCGGCGTGTAGTACCGCGCGGTCGTGAGCTTGAGCGCGGCGTCCGTCCCGCGCAGCGGGAACACGGTCTGCACCAGGCCCTTGCCGAACGTCGTGCGCCCGATCAGGAGCGCGCGGTCCAGGTCCTGCAAGGCCCCGGCCACGATCTCGGAAGCGGATGCGCTGCCTTGGTCCACCAGCACGACCAGCGGCCAGCGTCGCTCCGGACCCGCCTCGGTGGTGGAGTAGCGCTGGTCCTGTCCGCGCATGCGGCCGCGCGTCTGCACGACCTGCGTGCCCTTGGGCAGGAACTCGCCCGCCACGTCCACCGCCTGCTCGAGCAGCCCGCCGGGATCCTGCCGCAGGTCGAGCACAGCGCTCTTCGCCCCCTCGCTGCGCAGGCGGTCGAGCGCGGCCCGCACCTCCGCGCCCGACTGCTCCGCGAAGCTCGCGAGCCTCAGGTAGCCCACGCCGTCCCCGACCACGAACGCGTAGGGCACGCTGTGGGTCACGATGATCTTGCGCTCGAGCGTGACGTCGCGCTCCGCGGAGTCGCCCTCGCGCCGCACGGTGATCGTGACCTTCGTGCCTTCCGGGCCGCGCAGCCGCTCGGCTGCGTCGTCGATCGTGAGGCCCGCAGTCGACTTCCCGTCGACCTTCACGATCTGGTCGCCCGAGCGCAGCCCCGCAAGGAACGCCGGGCTGCCCTCGATCGGCGAGATCACGGTCGGGTAGTTCTCGCGCACGCTCACGACCACGCCGATCCCGCCGAACGTGCCCTCGGTCGTGGTCTTGAGGTTGGCGAAGTCCTTCGCGCTCAGATACTGGGAGTAGGGATCGAGGGTGCGCATCATCCCCTTGAGCGCCCCGTCGACCAGCTGCTCCGGCTGCACCGGGTCCACGTAGTTCTGCTCGACCTTGTGAACGATCTCCACGAACAGGTCGAGGTTGCCGTAGAGATCGCCCGAGGCTCCGCCACGGCCCACCCACCACCCGAGGGTGAAGAGAGCCGCGAGCAGCAGGCCGAGCACGACGCGCTTGCGAATCAAGATTCCTCCTGCCGGGGCTCCGGTAGCGCGCGGCGCGATCCGGAAGGGACCGGGCCCCGCGACGGCCCGGCGAAAAACGGGTCAGGACTATAGCACGGAGCGGCCCGATCCTCCGTTATCGGCACGGCGCAGCGCCGAGAACGCGCGATGGCCGAGTCGCGCGGTCGGCTCCTCGCTCCCCGGGCTTTCGGCCACGCTTCCGCTCGTCGCCCCCGCGAGGCTTGCCCTCGCGCGTCATCTAGACGGCGCCCCGGACCCCGAGGGCAGCGAGGCGCGGCTCGAGCGCCGACCACACCAGCGCCTCGAGTCGATCCGGCGGAAGGGCTCCGTCCAGGACCGCGAACCGACGGGGCTCGGCCGCCGCCAGCTCGAGGTAGCGCGCGCGCACCCGGGCGTGGAACGCCTCGGGCTCGCGGTCGAGACGGTTCACCGACGCAGCGGTCCGCGCTCGGCGGGCGAGCCCCGCCGCGGGATCGAGATCGAAGAGCAGCGTGAGGTCGGGCTTCAAGCCGTCCGTGGCTGCGCGGTTCAACGTGCGGAGCAGCTCGGCGGGAAGACCGCGCCCGCCGCCCTGATAGGCGAGCGTCGAGTCGTCGTAGCGGTCGCAGAGCACGATCCGGCCGGAGCCGAGCGCGGGACGGATCACGTTCGCCACGAGATCGGCGCGCGCCGCCTCCATCAGGAGCGCCTCCGCCATCGGCGGCGGCCGGCGCGCCGGATCGAGCAGCAGCTCGCGGATGCCTTCCGCGAGCGGAGTGCCGCCGGGCTCACGGGTCACGAGCGGATCGAGCCCGCGCGCGCGCAGGCGGCCGGCGAGCCGCTCGAGCTGCGTGCTCTTGCCCGAGCCCTCGCCCCCCTCGAAGGTGACGAAGCACCCGGACACGATGTCAGCGCCGGGCGGCGCCCGCCCGGGCCGCGCGGCCGCGGCCGGCGGCCCGCTGAGCCTTGGCGCGCGCGCGGCGGTCCGCGGCGGCCGGCGGGCCGTCCCCGGGTGCAGCTGTGCGCGCGGGAACGCCGCGCTCGGCGAGCTTGCGCGCGGTGCGCCCGTGGCCGTACGTGCGGATGAACTCCTCGGTCATCTCGCGCGCGACGTCGTCGGGGTGCTGCACAGGCGGCGACTTCTTGAAGTACGCCGACGGCGCGACCAGCGCGCCCTTGAGCCCGCGGTCGAGCCCGAGCTTGGCGCAGCGCACGGCGTCGATCACCACCCCCGCCGAGTTGGGTGAGTCCCACACCTCGAGCTTCATCTCGAGGTTGAGCGGAACGTCGCCGAAGGTCGTGCCTTCCATCCGGATGTGGCACCACTTGCGGTCCTTGAGCCACGGCACGTAGTCGGAGGGGCCGACGTGCACGTCCTCCTCGGCGAGCGGGTACGGGATGATGCTGGTCACGGCGCCGGTTTTGGAGATCTTCTTCGACTCGAGCCGCTCGCGCTCCAGCATGTTCAGGAAGTCGGTGTTGCCCCCGAAGTTGAGCTGGTAGGTGCGGTCGATGCGCACGCCGCGGTCCACGAACAGGCTGGCGAGCACGCGGTGCGTGATCGTGGCGCCCACCTGCGACTTGATGTCGTCGCCGATCACGGGCAACCCGCGCTTCTCGAAGCGCTGCTGCCAGTACTTCTCGCGGGCGATGAACACCGGGATGCAGTTCACGAAAGCGCAGCCCGCCTCCAGCACCTGCTCCACGTACCACTTCGTGGCTTCCTCGGAGCCCACCGGCAGGTAGTTCACGACCACGTCGGTGCCGGTCTCCTTGAGGAGCTTGACGATGTCGACCGTGGAGCCCGGCGCCTTGTGGATGATCTTCGACAGGTACTTGCCGAGCCCGTCGTGGGTCATCCCGCGCTGCACGACGACGCCGGTCTTCGGCACCTTCGCGAACACGAGGGTGTTGTTGGGCCACGTGACGATCGCTTCTGCGACATCCTTCCCGACCTTGTTCCGGTCGATGTCGATCGCCGCCACGATCTCGACGTCGCGGACGTGATAGCCGCCGAGGTTGACGTGCATGAGCCCCGGCACGCGATCGCTCTCCTTCGCGTTCCGGTAGTCTTTGCCCATCGGATCGAACCTCCGTTTAGGCGCCGCGTCTGCCGGCGTTGGCCCACATGGCTCCGTAGCCTTCGAGTGTTCATGCCGCTCCATCGCGGCCCGCGCCGCGGGTGTGCTTCCAGACGTGCACCACGCGCTGCACGGCCGTGACGGTCGAGAGCACAGCCAGCAGCAGGAGCGCCACCGCCATGGCGCGGAACTCGTGAAGCGCCCCGGCCGCGATCAGCAGCACCAGGCGCTCGGGCCGCTCGAACCATCCCACCCGGCATTCGAGTCCGAGCCCTTCGGCCCGCGCCCGTGTATAGGACACCATGAACGAGCCCACGAGCGCCAAGAGGGCGAACAGGACGAACGCCTCCCAGGCGATGGGGTAGAGGCCGATCGCGATCTGCTGTGCCGCAAGCTCCGGGTCGACCGCCAGCGCCAGGAGGTTGCGCGCGCCGAAGCCTGCGATCCCGATCAGCGCGGCCGCCTCGGAGAAGCGGTCGAGCGTCGAGTCGAGGAACGCGCCGAAGCGCGATGTGACGCCGCTCCTGCGCGCCAGCTCGCCGTCGAGGATGTCGCACACGCCGCCCAAGGCGAGCAGCACGGCCGCCGTTCGCGAGCGTCTGAAGAAGAACGCCACCCCCGCAGCCACTCCCAGGAGCATCCCGAGCCACGTGACATGATCCGCCTTGAGCCCGAGCGATGCGAGCCCGCCCACGACCGGGCTCAGCGCCCCGT
>VBOS01000155.1 GCA_005893185.1 Candidatus Eiseniibacteriota bacterium | reverse complement strand
GCGGGCGCGATGACCTTCGACATCGGGACGCTCTATCGCGTGAGCCCGTACGGGTTCCATCTGGGCGCCAGCATCACCAACTTCGGCACATCGGGGAGTTACGGGGGGCGCGATCTCCGGATCACATACGACGAGGACCCCAGCCGGTCCGGGGACAACGGCGCGCTCCCGGGCGAGCGCTTCACATCGGACTACCCGGTCCCGGTGCTGTTCCGCGTCGGGATCGGCCAGCCCTTCCGGCCGAGGCCCGATCTCCGGCTGTGGACCGTGCTCGCGGCCGAGCATCCGAGCGACAACACGGAGAGCGTGAGCGGGGGGATCGACCTCAAGTATCGCGAGGTGGTGTCGCTGCGGGCCGGCTATCAGAATCTGTTGCGGAAGGACTCCGAGGAGGGCCTGACCGCGGGCGTTGGCTTGAAGCAGCGCCTGCCGGGCTTCGACGCCCGCCTCGACTATGCGTGGGCCGATATCGGAAGGCTCGAAGCGGTTCATCGCATCACGCTGGTATTCGGCTTCTGAGCGGCGCTGCACGCCGGCTCGAGAAGCGGGAGGTTCGAAATGAAGACACGTGCACTGCTCGCCATCCTCCTCACGCTCGCAGCCTGGCCGCCGCTCGTGCGAGACGCCCGCGCCGAGACCACGGATGCGATCCTGGACAGCCTGCAGTACGGCGCGTTCCGCTACTTCTGGGATGAGGCGAACGCCACGAACGGCCTGATCCGGGATCGCAGCCAGCCGGGCTCCGTGTGCAGCATCGCCTCCACCGGTTTCGGCCTTTCGGCGATCTGCATCGGTGCCGACCACGGCTGGGTCACGCGCGCAGCTGCGAAGAGCCGCGTGCTCACGACGCTCCAGACCTTCTACAACGGACCGCAGGGGAGCGCGACCTCCGGCACGATCGGCTACCTCGGCCTCTACTACCACTGGCTCGACATGAACACGGCGACGCGTACGTGGAGCTCCGAGCTGTCGACCATCGACACTGCGCTCCTCTTTGCCGGGATTCTCGACACCCGGCAGTACTTCGACGGGGTCGAAGCGGACGAGGTGCAGATCCGCGCGCTCGCCGACTCGATCTACCGCCGCGCGAACTGGTACGTGATGCGGAACTTCTCGGCCGGGATCTACATGGGCTGGAAACCGGAGAGCGGCTTCAACGGCTTCGGCAAGTGGGTGGGTTACAACGAGGCCATGATCCTCTACCTCCTGGCGATCGGGGCGCCGGTCGCCTCCCGCGCGGCTCCGAGCAGCGACTGGTCGTACTGGACGTCCGGCTACAACTGGAGCACTCAGTACGGCTACAGCTACGTGAACTTCCCGCCGCTGTTCGGCCATCAGTATTCCCACGGCTGGATCGACTTCCGAGGGCTGAAGGACGCCTACATGCAGCTCGCGACGCACGACATCGACTATTTCGAGAACTCGCGGCGGGCGACGCTGGCGCAGCAGGCCTACTGCATCGCCAACCCCGGGCACTTCGTGGGCTACAGCGACACGCTGTGGGGGATCACCCCCAGCGACTGCCCGACCGGATACTGCGCGCGCGGGGCGCCGCCGGCCCAGAACGACGACGGCACGATCGCGCCCACAGCTGTGGCGGGCTCGTTGCCGTTCGCGCCCGAGATCTGCCTCCCGACGCTGCGCAGCCTCTACCAGACGTACAAGCCGGGCCCGCTGTGGTCGATTTACGGGTTCCGCGATGCGTTCAACCTCACGTCGAACCCGGATTGGTACGGCACCGACGTGCTGGGCATCGACCAGGGACCGATCATCATCATGATCGAGAACTACCGGACCGGCCGCGTGTGGCAGCGCTTCATGCGCGCTCCCGAAATCCAGGCGGGCCTGACGCGCGCGGGCTTCATCCGCACGGACGTCGCCGTGCCCGAGGGGCCCGGGAGCGGGCCGCGGGTCGAGCTGATGCCTCCCGCGCCGAATCCGTTCTCCGCGCGCACGACCCTGCGCTTCCGCCTCGCAGCGGCTGCGCGCGTGCGGCTCGCTGTGTACGACGTCGCCGGGCGCCTAGTGGCACGGCTCGTCGATGCCGAGCTGCCGGCGGGGGATCACGAGACGACCTTCCGGGCGGGCGGGATCCCCGGCGGCATCTACTACTGCCGGCTCCAGGCGGGCGATGCGACGGCGGGACGATGGATCGCGCGGATGCGGTAGTTCCCGAAGCCGTAGCTGCGACGCGCGTGGAGCCGGAGGCCGTGGCCCGGCTCCGCGGCTCGCCCTCCCCGCCCGGTCGCCTGCTCGGCAACGGACGATTCCTGGCGCTGGCGACCGAGGCCGGAACGGGCGGCGCGTGGCTCGAGGCCTGCGCGCTGTCGCGCTGGCGCGGCGATCGCGTCGAGGATCCCGACGGCTGCTTCGTCTATCTGCGCGAAGATGATGGCAGGTTCTGGTCGGCGGGCTTGCGCCCGGTCGCCGGATCGCCCGAGCGCTACGAGGTCGAGCACGAGCCCGGGCGGCTCGGGATCCTGCGCGAGGAGCACGGCCTGGAATCGCGCATGGAGACCTGGGTGGACGCCGGGGCCGACCTCGAGTGCCGCCGCCTCGTGCTCCGCAACGTCTCGGCCCGGAGCCGCACGATCGAGGTCACGACCTGGATCGAGGTGGTGCTCGACACGCCGCGCGCCTTCGAGGCGCATCCGGCGTTCTCGCGGCTCTTCCTTCAGACCGAGGCGCTCGCAGGCGAGGGCATCCTGCTCGCCCGGCGCCGCCCGCGCGACCCGCATGGCGTGCGGCCGTGGCTCGCGCACGCGCTCTTGGGGCCGGGCCCGGTCGAGTTCGAGACCGACCGGTGCCGCTTCCTCGGCCGCGGCCGCGACTCGGGGCGGCCGCGCGCGCTCGTAGCACCCGGCCCGCTCTCGGGCGCACAGGGCAGCGTGCTCGATCCCGTGCTCTGCCTGCGGCGGCGCGTGACGCTGGCGCCGCGCGCCCACCAAGAATTCGTCTTCGCCCTCGCAGCTGCCCCGGATCGTGAAGATGCGGTCGCGCGGCTCGCGCGGCTTCGCGATCCCGCAGCCATTCGCGCCTCCCGCGCGGCCGCCGAGGCGAACGCGCGGGAACGCGCGCGCCGCCACGGCCTCACCGCCGGGGAGGCGATGGAGCTCGAGCGCATCGGGGCGGCGCTCGCCTACGGGGACCCGCGCCTGGCGGCCTTGCCCGGGCGCGAACCGGGCGCGCCGTCCGTGCCACCGGCTGACACCGGGCTCGCGCTTCCTCCCGGGATTCCACTCGTGCTAGTTGAGGACGCGGATCGCGCGGGGCTCTGGAAGCAGGCCGAGGCCGCATGGGCCTACTGGCGAGATCTCGGCTTCACGACGGCGTTGATCGGCATCGCGCGCAGCGGGCTCCGCTCCATGTTGGAAGTTGCGGATGCCTCGCAGCCGCGACTCATCGCCCGTTCCGCCCTCTCCCCCGCGCGGCGGCGCGCGCTCGCCGCCGCCGCCCCGATGGTGGTGCGGGAGCGCTGGCCGCGGCTCGAGGAAGATGCGCATGCGCTGGCCGAGGCGGAAGGGGGAGCTGCGTCGGCGGATGGCGCAGCCGAAGCGGGCGGGCCGGCGCTCGAGCCGGAATCAGAGCTCATCGCAGGCAACGGTTGCGGCGGATTCACGCCGGACGGAAGCGAGTACGTGATCCGCCTCGACCTCGAGCCGGACGGCACGCCGCGCCTGCCTCCGCTCCCGTGGGTGAACGTGCTCGCCGGCCAGGAATTCGGCTCGATCGTGAGCGAGACCGGCGCGTGCTGCACATGGTCGCGTAACAGCCGCGAGCATCGCCTGACGCCGTGGTCGAACGATCCAGTGCGCGATCCTCATGGCGAGGCTCTCTACGTGCGGGACGAGGCGGGCGGCGACGTCTGGTCGCCGCTGCCCGGTCCGCGCCCCGGCCCCGGCGCGTACGAGGCCCGCCACGGCTTCGGCTACAGCCGCTTCCGCCACGCGAGCCGCGGCCTCGAGATGGACACGCTGGTCATCGTGCCGCCGCATGCGAGCTTCAAGCTGACGCGCATCCGCATCACGAACCGCGACGGCCGGGCGCGGAGGCTTTCGCTCACATCGTACGCGCGCCTCGTGCTCGGCCCCGAGGCCGCGAGCAGCCGCGCGATCGTCACATGGCGCGACCCGGCATCGGGCGCGCTCCTCGCGCGCGGCGTCCCGTTCGGGGGCTCGAGCAATGCTGTGGCCTTCGCGGCCACGCTGGGCGGCGCGGCCGGGGAGCGGCTGAGCTTCACCGCCGATCGCGAGGCGTTCCTGGGGCGCGGCGGCAGTCCGCGCGCTCCGGCGGCGCTCGCGACCGGCCACGCGCTCGACGGCCGCACCGGGGCCGGACTCGATCCATGCTTCGCCGAGCGCATCGAGTTCTCGCTCCCACCGGGCGGCGCGCGCGACATCACCATGGTGCTGGGCGAGGCGCGCTCTCCCGGTGCTGCGCGAGTCGAGCTGCGGCGGCTGCGCGCGCCGCGGGCCGTCGAGCAACTGGAGACCGAGACGCGCGCATTCTGGGCGGAGCGCCACTCCCGTCTGCGGATCGAGACGCCGCTCCCGGCGATCGACCTGATGGTGAACGGCTGGCTGCCCTATCAGGCGCTGGCCTGCCGGCTGTGGGCGCGCTCGGCCTTCTATCAATCCGGCGGCGCATTCGGATTCCGCGATCAGCTCCAGGACGCGCTGGCGTTCCTCCCCGTGGATCCGGCGCTCGCGCGGGAGCAGATCCTGCTCCACGCCGCGCACCAGTTCGTCGAAGGCGACGTGCTGCACTGGTGGCATCCGCCATCGGGCCGCGGGCTGCGCACGCGTTTTGCGGACGACCTGCTGTGGCTGCCGTACGCAGCCGCGCAGTACATCGAAGCAACCGGCGACCGCGCGATCCTCACCGAGCGTGTTCCGTTCCTCTCCGCGCGCACGCTCCGCCCGGGCGAGGACGAAGCGTTCCTCGCGCCGCGCCGGGCGCGTGTCGCAGCCGATCTCTACGAGCACTGCTGCCGCGCGCTCGACCGCTCGCTCGAAGTCGGCGCCCACGGCCTCCCACTCTTCGGCAGCGGCGACTGGAACGACGGGATGAACCGGGTGGGCCGGGAGGGCCGCGGCGAAAGCGTGTGGATGGCGTTCTTCCTGTGCGCTGTGCTCGAAGCTTTCCTGCCGCACGTGCGCGACCGCAGCGACCCGCGGGCGGAGCGCTACGCCGGGCATCGGTCGGACCTGGCGCATGCGGCGGAGCAGGCGGGGTGGGACGGCGAATGGTACCGCCGCGGCTACTACGACGACGGCACACCGCTCGGCTCGCGCGGGAGCGACGAGTGTCGGATCGACGCGCTGGTGCAGGCCTGGTCGGTGATCTCGAACGCTGCGCCCCGCGCACGGGCGAGTGCCGCGATGGACGCGCTCGAGCGCATGTTGCTCTCAGATGCTGACGGCATCCTGCGGCTGCTCGATCCGCCCTTCGATCGCACGCAGCACGATCCCGGGTACATCAAGGGCTACGTCCCGGGCGTGCGCGAGAACGGCGGGCAGTACACACACGCAGCGCTGTGGGCGGCGCGGGCTCTGGCGGAGCTGGGCCGGGGCGATCGGGCGGCGCGACTGCTCGAGATGCTGAGCCCAATCGCCCATGCGCGCGATGCTGCGGGTGTCGAGCGCTACAGGGTCGAGCCCTACGTGGTGGCCGCCGACGTCTACGGCGCCGCCCCCCACGTCGGCCGCGGCGGCTGGACCTGGTACACGGGCTCGGCGGGCTGGATGGTTCGGGTCGTGGTCGAGTCGTTGCTGGGCGTGCGGATCGAGGGTGGTCGCACGCTGGTGGCTCGGCCGGCCATTCCCGGTGACTGGCCGGGCTTCCGCCTCACGCTGCGACCCGGGGGCGACCGGACGCAATACGACCTCCATGTCGAGAACGCCGGCCCTGCGGGCGCGGTGCGCGGGGCGAGCCTGGACGGGCACGATGTGCCGGTCGAGGGTGGCGCCGCCCGCATCCCGCTTGAGCGCGACGGACGAACGCACCAGGTCCGGGTCAGGATGGGCTGACGCCATGGCGAGCGTGCGGCCCCGACCGCCTCCGGTTGACTTTCCCTTGACTCCAGCTTCCGCTTATGTAAGCGTTTTCAACGCTCTGTCGGCAGCTGTTCGCCCGACCCGCGTGCGGAACCTCCGACGCGGCCGGGAGCCCTCGAAGTCGCCGATCGATGCGCCGCCCGCGTGCTGTGGAGGCGCGGGCATGTGGAGAGGTACGCCGGGACCCATTCGAGTTCGATCCGCGTCACACCCCAACCCCTGAAGGAGGACCCCAGCGATGAAGCGGATCCACATCCCCAGTCTGGCATGGTCGGCGATTCTCCTCGTGGCCGCTGCAGGAGCGGCCTTTGCGAGGCCCGTGGTCAACGGGGCCATCGTCACGACCCGCACCTTCAACGATTGCCCGATTTCCACCGTGACCACCAGCAACAACTATCCGGCTTCCATCGAGATCACCGACGTGATGGATCCGCAGTGCGTCGGCTTCGCCAACCTCCACAGCTGGAGCTTCTCGGAGGACGGCGGCTCCACAGCTGCGGTCTTCAACAACAACTCGAACTTCCACTTCGGCGCCGACTTCAAGATCGACGGTGCGGGCCAGGGCGAAGGCGGCCTGCGAGTTTCGCCCTGGTACGGCCAGTTCGTGGACGGGCGCATCATGGCCAACGCCACGACCGGCGAGATCGCATGCTTCGGCGGCGCGCTCCCGTTCTACAGCTTCACCGCGAACCACGGCATCACCTACACGAAGGGCACCACGATCCACATGGAGGTGACGTACCGCGCGCACGATCTCAGCTCGGCCAATCCTGCCTCCATCCAGTACCACATCGTCTACAACAACGTCCCGTACGACAGCCCGATCCTGCCGTTCGGCTCGCAGAACATGGCCGAGTGCAACCCGCACGGGCTGTGGGGCATGCTGAACGACGGGCGCGTGGGCGCGTACTTCCAGCCGCGCGCGAACACCGGCGCGTCGCTCACTGCGACCTGGACCAACATCACATACGAGCAGCTCCCGCCCGACGGGACGCCGTCGCCGGACGCGGCCTACATCGCGCTGCGCACGTTCAACGACTGCCCGATCTCGACCGTTTCGAGCACGAACAATTATCCGGCGTCGGTCTCGATCACCGACGTGATGGATCCGCAGTGCGTGGGCTTCGCGAACCTGCACAGCTGGAGCTTCTCGGAGGACGGTGGCACTTCGGCGGCACGGTTCGACAACAACGCGATCTTCCGCTTCGGCGCGGACGTCAAGATCGACGGCGCGGGTGAGGGCGAGGGGGGCTTGAGGCTCTCGCCGTGGTACGGCCAGTTCGTGGACGGTCGCTTCATGGCCAACGCCACGACCGGCGAGATCGCCTGCTTCGGCGGCGCGCTCCCGTTCTACAGCTTCACCGTGAACCACGGCATCACCTACACGAAGGGCACCACGATCCGGTTCGAGGAGACCTACAACGCTCACGAGAACATCTCGACCAACCCGGCGACGATCCAGTACCGGGTGATCTACAACAACACCACCTACGACAGCCCCGTGCTTCCGTTCGGCGAGCAGAACCCGAACGAGTGCGATCACGGCCTGTGGGGAATGCTGAACGACGGGCGGGTGGGAGGCTACTTCCAGCCGCGCGCCAACACCGGCGCATCGCTCACAGCCACGTGGTCGAACATCACGTACTCGAAGTGCAATCTGCAGGTGGCGGCGGAGTTCCACCCCAGCACCCTCAACCTGAACTCGAAGGGCAAGTGGGTCACGGTGGTGCTCGAGCCGACACCGCCGACCACGCCCGCCGACCTCGAGCTGTCCTCGATCCTGCTGAACGGCACGATCGGGATCGACCCGAGCGCCCCGGTCTCCATCGGGGACGCCAACGGGAACGGCATCCCCGACCTGACGGTGAGGTTCAGCCGGAAGGACGTGGCCGCTCTGTTCGCGCCGGGTGACTACACGACCAGCGTCAAGCTGAGCGGCGCCTCCGGCAAGGAGTGCTTCGAGGCGAGCGCCACGGTCCACATCAAGAATGCGACGCTGCCGCACCCGGCGGCGGGCAGCCTGGTCGCTCCCGGGTCGGCCGTCGAACTCGCCTGGACGCCCATGGCCGGCATTCGCACGGTCTCGGTAATCCGGTCGCTGGACGACGGCACGAACTGGACGGTGGACGCGGACGGGATCGCGAACAGCGGCAGCTACCGCTGGACCGTGCCCGACGTCACTTCGAACCAGGCGCGCGTCGCGGTGGTTGAGCTCCGGAACGGAGGGCCCGATGCTGAGGCCGAGATCACGGCCAGCGGCGCGTTCACGATCTCGTCCACAACGGGGGTAGGCGACGGCGTGGCGAGCTTCGCGCTCAGCCGGATCGCGCCCAACCCGTCGGGTAACAGGTTCAACGTCTCCTTCAGCCTGCTCAGCGGTGCTCCTGCTTCCCTCTCGATCTTCGACGTGAGCGGGCGGCGGGTGGCCACGCGGGAAGTCGGCAGTCTGGGGGCGGGTTTCCATGCCGTGAGCTTCGGCGACCGGGAGCCAATGCGCGCCGGTCTCTACATGGTGCGTCTGAGCCAGCTGTCGAGGAACCTCACCACCTCGGTGCTGATCCTGCCCTAGACGCGGCATCGTCTCGCGACCGGGACATGGGGGCAGCGGGAGCATCCGCTGCCCCCTTCCCGTTCCGGCGTCGAGACGGCCTGCCCGCTATGCCTGCGCCGCTCCGTCCACATCGCCGATCGCGCGCTCGGTCTCCGGGTCGAAGAGATGAATCCGGGATTGCGCGAAATGAAGGACCGCGCTCTCCCCAGCTCCCGGCGCCTGCCCGGCGACGCGGGACACCAGGCGGCCAGCCGGCGTGCTCCAGTGCACAAGGGCTTCACCGCCCAGCGGCTCGCTCAGCTCCACTTTGGCCTCGAGCGCACCGCCCGGCTCGCCGCGGGCGAGCGTCAGGTCCTCGGCGCGGATGCCGACCCGCACCGTCTTGCCGCGCCGGGCGACAAGCTGCGACGCAGCCGCCGGAGGAACCGGGATCGCCGCGCCGCCCGCCTCCAAAGCCGGCGGCCCGTCGGCGCGAACCGTCGCCATGAACAGGTTGATCGGCGGGCTGCCGATGAAGCCGGCCACGAACTGGTTCGCGGGCTGGCGATAGAGACGGAACGGGTCGGCCACCTGCTGGAGCACCCCGGTCCTGAGCACCGCGATGCGGTCGCCGAGCGTCATGGCCTCGACCTGATCGTGCGTCACGTAGATCATCGTGGCCCGGACTTGCTGGTGCAGCCGCTTGATCTCGACGCGCATCTGGCCGCGGAGCTGGGCATCGAGGTTCGAGAGCGGCTCGTCGAACAGGAACACCTGCGGGCGCCGCGCCAGGGCGCGTCCCAGGGCGACACGCTGGCGTTCGCCGCCCGACAGCTCGCGCGGCTTGCGCGCGAGGTGCGGCACGAGCCCCAGGAGATCCGCCACCTCATGCACCCGGCGCTCGACATCCGCGCCCGGCGTCTTACGGCGCCGCAGGCCGAAAGCCAAGTTATCGAACACGTTCATGTGCGGGTAGAGGGCGTAGCTCTGGAACACCATGGCGATGTCGCGGTCGCGGGGCGCGACGTCGT
>VBOS01000014.1 GCA_005893185.1 Candidatus Eiseniibacteriota bacterium | reverse complement strand
GCTACGACGGCATCCGGGTCTCGTACCTGATGCCGGGCAGCGTCGCCACCGAGTTCGGGCGCGGCGCGCGCGACAAGATGGACTGGGCGCTCCGCCCCGAGGACGTGGCCGAAGTTGTGCTCGACCTGCTGCGCGCCCCGGCGCGCGCGCTCTACAGCCGCGTCGAGCTGCGCCCCAGCCGGCCGCCGCGCAAGAGCTAGCCTCGGGCGTCCGGGGCGAGAATTTCGCGGCGCTCGCGAGCGCGCTGCTCGGGCAAGCGGTCCCGCGCGCGCCGCGCCCGTCCTCTCTCTCTCCGCGCTCGCGATCCGTGGGTTGGGCAAAGGAACGCGGCGTGCGATAAGCTACGGTGCCGATGGGCCCCGGCCTCTGACCACCGCGTCCACCACCGCCGCCCGTTGCCGCATCCTCGTTCGCCGCCCACGCGGCTTCGGGCCGCAACTTCGGAGGAGGAATCGTGAAGCTGAATCGAGTCATCGCCATCAGCGTCTGCGCGTTGGCGCCCGCCCTGTCGGGGCTCGCCGCCGCCAAAGGCCTGGACACCGCTCCGTTCTGGAGCGCGAAGACGACGGCCGCCTCGTTCGCCCAGCTCCAGGATCAGCGCCTCGCGCACGCCCGCGCGATCGTGGACAAGATGATCGCGGCGCAGGGCAAGCGCACGGTCGAGAACACGCTCCGGCCCTACGACGACGCCCTGCTCGAGCTGGACGCCGTGTCATCTCAGGCCGACCTGATGGCGAACGTCCACCCGGACTCGGCGATCCGCGCGGCCGCCGAGCTGGCGGGCCAGAAGGCCGAGGCGCTCTCGACGGAGTACTCGCTCAACCGCGGGCTCTACGACGCGCTGGCGGCCATCGATCTCACGGGCGCGGACGCCGAGACCCGCTACTACGTCGAGAAGACGCTGCGGGATTTCCGCCTCGCGGGCGTGGACAAGGACGAAGCGACTCGGACCAAGATCAAGGCGCTGCGTGACTCGCTGGTGCAGATCAGCCAGGAGTTCGAGCGCAACATTCGCTCGGGCAAGCGGTCCATCACTGCCGGCAGCGCGGCGGAGCTCGACGGGCTCCCCGCGGACTACATCGAGCGGCACAAGCCGGGGCCGGACGGGAAGATCACGCTCACCACCGACTATCCGGACGCGATCCCCGTCTTCTCCTACGCGAAGAACGAGGACCTGCGCAAGCGGATGTACATGGAGTACAACAATCGCGCGTACCCGGCCAACCTCGCGACGCTCCAGCGCCTGATCCGGAAGCGCGCCGAGCTGGCCCAGCTCCTCGCCTATCCCGACTACGCGGACTACATCACCGCCGACAAGATGGTAGGGAGCGAGAAGAGCGCAGCAGCTTTCATCGATCAGATCGTCTCCGCCTCCGGTCCCCGCGCCGAGACCGAGTACAAGGTGCTGCTCGACCGCAAGCGCAAGGACGTCCCGGACGCCAGCGTCGTGAACGCATGGGAGTCCAACTACTACCAGGAGCTGGTGAAGAAGTCCGAGTACAACTTCGACGCGCAGAACGTGCGGCCCTACTTCCCCTACGACCGCGTGAAGCAGGGCGTGCTGGACGTGACCGCGACGCTGTTCGGAGTCCAGTTCAAGCGGGCGAAGGACGCACCGGTGTGGGATCCGTCGGTCGAGTGCTTCGATGTGCTTGACGGCGGCAAGCTGGCCGGCCGCTTCTACCTCGACATGCACCCGCGCGCCGACAAGTACACGCACGCGGCGCAGTTCGCGGTGCGCACCGGGGTGACCGGGCGCCAGATCCCGGAGGCCGCGCTCATCTGCAACTTCCCGGGCGGGGTGGCGGGCGATCCTGGGCTCATGGAGCACGGCGACGTCCGTACGTTCTTCCACGAGTTCGGCCACCTGCTCCACTCCATGTGAGGAATGGACCTGGGACGCGACCGTGCTCGCCACCTTTGCCAAGCACTACCAGACCGGCGCCACCATTCCCGCCGAGCTGGTGCGGCAGATGAAGCGCGCGAACGACTACGGCAAGGGCCTGCAGGTACGGCGCCAGATGGTGTACGCGCAGGTCTCGCTCTCGTGCTACAGCCGCGATCCCGCGACCCTCGACACCGACGCGCTGGCTCGCGAGGTGACCCAGCGCTACCAGCCGTTCCCGTTCGTGGAGGGCACGCACTTCCAGTGCGCGTTCGGACACCTCGACGGCTACTCGGCGGTGTACTACACGTACATGTGGTCGCTGGTGATCGCGAAGGACATGTTCTCCCAGTTCGACCGCAAGAACCTGCTCGCGCCCGGCGTCGCGAAGAAGTACCGGGAGATGGTGCTGGCGCCCGGCGGTTCGGCGCCGGCTGCCAAGCTGGTCGAGGGCTTCCTCGGTCGCCCGTTCAACAACAAGGCGTGGACCGACTGGCTGAACGAAGACGAGGGCCCGAGCACTACGGTGAATTGAAGCGCTCGAGGACCGAAACGGCGGCCGGCCTTTTCGCGAGGCGGGATTTCGAGAAGCGCTCCGAGCCCGGGAGTCGCGTCTCGCGGCACTCTCGCGGCGCGCGGAGGGAGGGTCCCGGAGCGCGCTCGCCAGGGAGAGGCGGAGCCCTAGGCGGAGCCGAGCGGTGACGCGAGACGCGACTCCCGGGCTCGGAGCGCCTCCCGCCCTTCCGCCCCGCCCCCGGCGAGGCCACCGCCGGTAGCCGCTACCCCGCCTTGCTGCTCTCCCCGGGCCGCACCGTTCCCGCCAGCTCGTCGGCGTGAAAGGACGAGCGCACAAGCGGGCCGCTCGCCACGCTCTCGAAGCCCAGCGCATCGGCGCGCGCACCCCACGCTCGGAATCTGTCGGGGTGGACGTACTCGATGACCGGCAGGTGGTTCGGGCTCGGCCGCAGGTACTGGCCGATCGTGAGCAGCTGGCAACCGTGTGCGACCAGATCCGCGAGCGCCTGCTCGACCTCATCTTCGCGCTCGCCTAGACCCAGCATGATCCCGGACTTGGTCTTGATCCCGTCGTCCCACTCGCTCACGCGCCGCAGCAGCTCGAGCGAGCGCTCGTAGCGCGCGCTGGGACGGACGACCGGGTGGAGGCGCTCGACCGTTTCCAAGTTGTGGTTGATGACATCGGGTGCGGCGTCGACCACGCGGCGCAGGTCGTCGGCGTGGCCGCGGAAGTCGGGAATCAGCACCTCGATCACGGTCTCTGAGCGCTTGCGGATCTCCTGGATCACGCGCGCGAAGATCGTGCTTCCGCCGTCCTTCAAGTCGTCGCGGGCGACCGATGTGATCACGGTGTGCCTGAGCCCCATCGCCGCCACCGCCTCGCCTACACGCCGCGGCTCGTCCCAGTCCACGTACCCGTTGGGCTTGCCCGGAGCCACGGCGCAGAAGCCGCAGCGCCGCGTGCACAGCTCGCCCAGGATCATGATGGTGGCCGTGCCGCGCTCCCAGCAGTGCCCGAGATTGGGGCAGCGCGCCTCCTCGCACACGGTATGGAGTCCGTGGCGCTTGAGCAGCGAGCGGGTCTCCGCGTAATCGCCCGAGCCCGGCAGCTTCACTTTGAGCCAGTCGGGCAGCCGCCGGAACCCGGCGCCCTGAGCGGCGGCCGCGAGCCCCACTCCCGCGCCCGAAGCACAGCCGCCGAAGCGCGGCGTGAGCGGCAGCCGCTGCGGCACCGCCGGCCGCGGGGCGCCGTAGACCTGGATCGCGGGCGGTGCCTCCGGGTCGATGACGACGAGCCCGTCTTCAGGCGGTTCCATCGTGTCTTCGCTCATGCTCAGTCCTTCGCCATCGCGGAGCGCGCGATCTGGCCGCTGCCCGACGTGCCCAGCTGCCAGGTTCTCGAGCGCCCACAGCAGGTGCGCGGGATCGATGCGGTTCATCGTGGCGCACGGGCAGACGTTCTTCTGGAGCGACTGGATGTGCTGCTCGGGATGCTGGAGAGCGAGCCGGTGCACCAGGTTGATCTCGGTGCCGATCGCCCAGCGCGTTCCCGGCGGCGCCTGTTCGACCTGCTGGATGATGAACTCGGTCGAGCCGGTGAGATCGGCGGCCCGCACGACCTCGAACGGACACTCGGGATGGACCAGCACCTTGACGCCCTCGTGGGCGGCGCGCACCTCTTCCACCTGCTGCTTCGTGAACTTGGTGTGCACCGAGCAGAACCCGCGCCACAGGATGATGCGGGCGCCCGGCTCGAAGCAGCGGGCGTTCACGCGTGAGAGGTTCTCCGCCCGGTAATCCCACTCGGCCATGTGCTCGAGCGGCACGCCCATCGCGTATGCGGTGTTGTCCAGCACGGCGCGCGCGTTCGAGGACGTGCACACAACTCCGCCGCGCGCGCCGCAGAAGGCCTTGAGGGCCGCGCTCGAGTTCATGTAGGTGACCGGGACGATCGTGTCACCGTGCGCTTCCGTCAGGCGCTCCCAGGCCTCATCGACGTCCTCGATCACAGCCATGTCCGCCATCGAGCAGCCAGCCTTGAGGTCCGGCAGGATCACGGTCTGGTGGGGCTGGCGCAGCACGTCGGCCGACTCCGCCATGAAGTGGACGCCGCAGAACACGATGGCGATGGCCTCGGCCTGCGTTGCCGCGAGCTGCGAAAGCTTGAAGGAGTCGCCGCGGAAGTCCGCGAACTCCATCACGCTCTCGCGCTGGTAGTGGTGACCGAGGATCACGACGCGGCGGCCGAGCTCCCGCTTCGCCGCCCATGTCCGCTCGCGGATCGTCGCGGCGTCCAGGCCGGCGTACTCGGAGAACGGGCGGGCGCCCCGGGTCCGATCGAGTGTGCCGGTCATCGTCGTCTCTCTCGTCTCAGCCGCGCTCGGTGCTGTCGAGCGGCTGCCGGCCTGCGAAGCCGCCTTCGAGGGTGTGCCAGTGGTCCACCGCGCGCTCTCCCAGTTGCCAGCACAGGAAGATCAGCCGGTCCCCCGACAGGGAATAGAAGTCCACCAGCCCGCGGGCGATGTCCTTCACCAGGCAGCCGCGGCGCTGGATGCCCTCGATGCCCATGAGCATCTGCTCGGCGAGCGCGTCGCGGCGCTCCGTGACCCGCTTGAGCTCGGCCGCGTCCGGGTTATCGGCTGCCGCGCCCGAGAGCGCGAGCGAGAGCGCATCCGCCCGCGATCCGAGCTGATCGAACTCGCGCTTCATCGCTGCGAGGCGCTCGAGGTCCGGGCGCAGCTCAGCCACCGTCCGGTTTGCCTCCTCCACGCTGAACAACGTGACCTTCGTGAAACCGCTCATCGAGTCATCGGGCCGCGATCGCGAGCCCGGCCTCCTCTGCCGCCGCCAGGGCATCTTCACGCGCCGCCCAGCGCACGCGGGCATGGCCCAGCCGGCGGGCGACGGCGGCGGCCGCCCGTTCCCGCACCTCCGGGAGCGCCGGCGCGCGCGAGCCGAGCAGATCTGCGACCGACGTCATGCGCACGCCACGCAGCCCGCACGGATGGATGAGGTCGAACTGGCTCAGATCCGGCTCGACGTTGAGCGCGAACCCGTGGTAGCTGACCCACCTGCGCACCGCGATCCCCAGCGACGCGATCTTGCGCTCGCCCACCCACACTCCGGTCCGCCCTCGCACCGTCGTGCCTTCGATGCCGTATTCGGCCAGCACGTCCATCAGCGCCGACTCGAGCGCACGCAGGAAGCGGTGCAGGTCTTTGGTCTGCGGCGCGAGGTCGCAGATCGCGTAGCCGACGAGCTGGCCGGGGCCGTGCCATGTGATGTCGCCGCCGCGCGCCACCTCGAAGATCTCGATCCCGCGCGCCTCGAGCGTTCCGCGGTCGGCGATCAGTCCGCCGGGCGAAGCGCCGCGGCCCACCGTGAGCACGGGCGGATGGTCGGGGAACAGCAGCCAGTCGTGGGTTCGCCCTTCCGCCCGCGCGCTCACGAGCGCCTCCTGCAGTCGCAGGCCCTGCGAGTAGGGCGTGAAGCCCAGGTGACAGGCGGTGAGGGTCGTCATGCGTAGAACCACAGCAGCTCCGGCCGCTCCAGCAGCTCGCACACGCGACGCAGGAACTTGACCGCCAGCTCTCCGTCCACCACCCGGTGATCGAACCCGATCGAGGCGTTCATCATCGGACGCGCGACGATCTGCCCGTCTCGGATCACGGGGCGCTCGACGATCTTGTGCACGCCCAGGATCGCGACCTCGGGCACGTTGATCACGGGCGACGAATTGATCGCCCCGTAGACGCCCGCGTTGGTGATGCTGAAGGTGCCGCCCACGATCTCGTCGGGCTTGAGCCGGTCGAAGCGCGCGCGCTCGGCCAGGTCGGTCACCTCGATCGCGAGCTGCACCAGGTTCTTGCGGTCGCAGTCCTTGAGGTTGGGGACGATCAGGCCCTTTTCGTCGCGCCCCACCGCCATGCCGATGTTGTAGTACCTCTTCACCACCATGCTGTCGCCCCTCACCTCGCCGTTCACCCACGGGAAGTCGCGCAGCGCGATCGCGCTCGCCTTGATGAAGAACGGCATGTACGTGAGCCGCACGCCCTGGGCCTCGAGCTTCGGGCCCCACTCCTTCTTGAGCGCGACGATCGCGCTCATGTCGGCCTCGTCGAAGCAGTGGGTGTGCGCGGCTGTGTGCTTGGCCCGCACCATGTGCTCGGCGATGAGCTTGCGCACCTTGGAGAACGGCACCACCTCCTCGCGCGGGCCGGCAGCTGCGGGTGCCGAGCGAGCCGCGAGAAACGCGGGTGGGGGGCCGGCGGCAGCTGGCGCGGCCGAAGGGACTCCCACCGCGCCGGACGGTGGAGAGCCGGGGGCGGCCACGGGGCGCTGGGTGCGCGACTGGAGGTAATGGAGCAGGTCGTCGCGCGTGACGCGGCCCGCCACGCCC
>VBOS01000013.1 GCA_005893185.1 Candidatus Eiseniibacteriota bacterium | reverse complement strand
CAAGCGCTCGGGCGCGATGCCGCACTCGTCCTGCAGGAAGCGCACCACGGTGGTGGCGCGCGCCACTGAAAGCTCCCAGTTGGTCGGGTACACCGTCTGGGCCAGCTTCGACAGCGGAATTGTATCGGTGTGCCCCACGACGCGGATGATCTTGTCCGGATAGAGCGCAAGCGCCTCCCCCACCTTCTTGAGGACGGCCATCCCGGATTCCTTGATTTCCGCGCTGCCCGAGTCGAAGAAGATCTTGTCCGCGTCGTAGCGGGTGACGGTCTCGGCCTGCGCCTTGCGGAGCGAGTCTCGCTCTCCGGCGATCGCGTTGCGCTCTCCGGCGATCGCGTTGCGCTCTCCGGCGATCGCGTCACGCTCCCCGGCAATGGCGTCGCGCTCTCGCCGGAACGCCTCGCGCTGGCTCGCGAGCGAGTCTCGATTGCTTGCGAGCGTCTCGGCTTCGGAGTTGAGGTGGGCGAAGTCGGCTTCGAGCTTCGCCATGTCGCGGGCGCGCGTTTCGTTCTGCCCGCGGAGCTGGTCCCGCTCCACCTCCAGCTTGCGGTAGCGGGAATCCATGGCGTACCAGACCGAGCCCGCGACGATCGCGATCAAGCCCGCGAGGCCGAGCGCCTTGATGACGTTTTTCATGGATCACTCCTGGGGCCGCCTTGGGATCGGGGTTCAATGGGCCCACGCGCGGCAGGGCCCCGGGCGCGGGACGCCATCGGTGCTATCGGCAGCCCGGAGCCATAGCTCCACGGCCTTGAGAGGGGAGCCGGGGGGCCGTCGCGACGCGATCGCCGGCGCCCACCGCCCCGGCGCCCCGCTCAGTGCAGCCGCTTCCTCCGGTTGCGCACGAAGTCGCGGAACACGTAGGCGCCCACGTTCCCGGGGTCGGTCTCGTAGATGCGCCCGTGATTCAAGGCGGTGAGCCGCCGCACGAAATCCAGCAGCGGCGCGTCGGTCGCCAGCATGAACGTGGTGATCGTGATCCGCTTGCGGCGGCAGTAGGCCGCTTCCTCGAGCGTCTTGTTCACGATCTTGGGGTCGAGCCCGAAGGGGTTCTTGTAGAGCCGGCCGTACTCGCGGATCGCAGAGCGCGCGAGCTGCAGCCCGGCCCGGGTGTTGGTGTGGTAGGGGCCGGCTTGGATCTTCATGAGATCGGCGAGCCGCACCTGCGCAGCGTCGTCGCCGAACAGCACGACGTCGAGGCTGTCCTTGGGGTAGCGGGTCTGGATGAGCTGGGCGAGCGCCAGCGCGATCTTCTTGGCGGGCGTGATGCGGTCCTCGCCGTAGAGCACCATGCTGTGGCTCACATCCACCATGAGCACGGTGGCGCATGAGGACAGGTGCTCGGTCTCGAACACCTCGAGGTCCTCCTCGATGAGCGAGAGATCGTCGGTCCCGGCGCGCTTGACCGCGTTGCTCACCGATCCCAGCGGATCGAGGTTGGCGAGATCGTCGCCGAACTGCCAGGCGCGCGTCTCGGAGAGCCGCTCGCCGCCCTTGCCGGCCTGGGGCGTGCGGTGATCGCCTGCGCCGCCGGCCTGCAGCGCGTGGAAGATCTCGTCGAGCGAGTCCTGCCGGATGCGGCGCTCCCCCTTGGGAGTGACCTGGAGCCCGCGCGGCGTGCGCTCGACCTCGCCCGACTCCTGGAGCACCTTCTTGAAGTCGGCCATCCCGAACTGCTCGTTGAGGAAGCCGTACTGCTCGCCGAAATGCTGCATCCAGCGCAGCGCCTCCTCGACGTCACCGCCGGTCTGGAGCAGCAGGTTGCGGAAGATCTCCATGAGCTGCTTGCGGAACTGGAGATCCTCGGGTCCCGGGCCCTTCCATTTCGAGTAGTCGAACTGCATGGCGTGCACCCGCGCAGCTGCGGGCTCAGTCGTCCTCGAGCCCGCTCAGCATGCTCTTGAGCATGTCCTTGTAGCTCGTGCTGGCGTCGTCGCCGCGCTCGCGCGACAGCATCGAATGCTGGTGCAGGCCTTCGAGCACCAGCTCCATCGCGACCGCGCACTCCTCCGGGTTCGCGGGCTTCAGGTACTTGCTCGCGAGCGTCGCGAGCCCCTTCACCGCCCCGAGCCGCTTCGCGTATTCCGCCTGCGGCATCTCGTCGGAGACCTGTACGTGGTTGCCGCCCGCGAACCAGTCGAGCACGGCGCGGTACTCCGATGCGGCGAGCGTCTCGGCCTCGGGCGCTCCGCTCTCCGGGCCGCGCGCCGGGGCTTCCGCGCCGCGCTCGCCGAGCGCGCCGCCGGAGCGCGGGCCGCCCGGGCCGCGCGCGCGCCGCGGCTTGAACGCGTTGGGCAGCCGCTGCGAGAACAGCGCCTTCACGCCGCGTCCGAGCAGGGCCCGGGCCACGTTGAGCGCCCCCTCCTGCTCGCCTTCCAGCACCAGCTCGACCTTGCCGCTCACCGCCGAGACCGCGTGCTGGAGATCGCAGATGCGAGTTGTGGTCCGCGGCTCGCCGATGCGCAGCCCGCGGCGCTCGGCGTTCGACACCAGGTTCTCGACCAGCGCGATCGGGAGCCGCGCCGAGACGCCCGAGTTCTGGTCCACGTACTCGCTCTTGCGCGCCTGGATCGCGACCTCCTCGACCAGCTCGCGCATGAAAGATGGCACGTCCACCTCGACCCCGTCGTCGCGCCGCGTCCACGACTCCTGGGCTGTGATCGCCATGCCCAGCTCGCGCGTGGTCGGATAGTGGGTGACGATCTGAGAATGGATGCGGTCGCGCAGCGGCGTGATGATGTTGCCGCGGTTCGTGTAGTCCTCGGGGTTGGCCGAGAACACCATCGCGATGTCGAGCGGCATGCGCACCGGGAAGCCGCGGATCTGGAAGTCCCTCTCCTCCAGGATGTTCAAGAGCCCCACCTGGATGCGGGGCTGGAGGTCGGGCAGCTCGTTGATCGCGAAGATGCCGCGGTGGGTGCGCGGGATGATGCCGTAATGGATCACCCGCTCGTCGGAGTAGTCGAGCTTGAGCGTGACCGCCTTGATCGGATCGATGTCGCCGATCAGGTCGGCGATCGTCACGTCCGGGGTGGCGAGCTTCTCCTGGTAGCGCTGGTCGCGGTGGATCCAGGCGATCGGCGTGTCGTCCCCGCGCGCTGCGAGCAGCGTGCGCGCGTGATGAGTGAGCGGATGGAGCGGATCGCTGTTGAGCGGACAGCCATCGATCGCGGGCAGCCACTCGTCCAGGAACTGCGCCAGCGAGCGCAGCAGGCGGGTCTTGGCCTGCCCCCGCAGGCCGAGCAGGATGAAGTCGTGGCGCGAGAGCAGGGCGTTCACGATCTGCGGCTCGACCGTGGCCTCGAAGCCGACGATGCCGGGGAAGAGCTTGCCGCCGGCCTTGAGCCGCGCGATCGCGTTGGCGCGCAGCTCGTCCTTGACGGAGCGCGACCGGTAGCCTGAGGCCCTGAGTTCGCCGAGGGTTCGAGGGCGGGTCATGGTGCGAGGTCTCCTGACTCGAGCAGAGTGGCGCCGCGGCCAGGGCGATCCAAGGGTGGAGGGGGACGACCGCAGTCTAGAAGTTGCGCAGCTTGCGTGCAAACGACGCGCCCGCGGGTCCGGCTCGGCCGGCGTTCCGCGGGCGCAGTTCTTCCGCTTGCTGCAAGCGACCAGGCTACTTCCGGTAGATCGTCTTCAGCTTGCCCCAGCTCATGGGCTGCGCGGGGGTCGGGTTCTCCTCCCACAGCTCGATGTCGTCGATCGCGTCCGGGGCGGGACCGGCCGCATCCCAGATGTTGATGCGCCCGAGCGTCTCGCTGCACCAAATTCCGAAGAACTCCTTGAACGGCTCGTTCGCCGTCGGGCCGCCCACATCGACCTTCGCGATCGGCTCGTTCGCCTTGTTATAGGCTGTGATGTGCCAGCCGCCGGTCGGGAAGCCCTGGAAGCGCGAGAGCTTGAAGCCCACGCC
>VBOS01000152.1 GCA_005893185.1 Candidatus Eiseniibacteriota bacterium | reverse complement strand
GGCCAGACGGGTCGCTGGAGGTGTTCATGAAAGGGTTCCCGTTGAACCCGAAGTTCGTGACCTTCTCGACCACTTTGCCGACGTTGAGAACTGCGCCGTGTCCGAAGATGTCTGGCGCAGCCGAGGGCGCCATCTTGCCCTGGGCGCGAAACGTCTCGTACTGGCGGTACAGCTGCTTCACCGTCTCGGGCGTGAGGCCCTCGAACTCGCCCTTCGCCGCGAGCGCCCCTCCGCCGCCTTCCCGCCTCTGCGCGCGCGCCGGGCCGGACGCCGAGACGAGCCAGGCCAACGCCAGCGCGGCGTGCCACGATCCCACGATCGTGCTTCTCCGCCTCATGCCTCCTCCATCGCCGGTCGGTTCATCAGAATGTCACGCTCAGGCCCAGGCGCACGTTGCGGCCTTCCTCGTAGACACGCGGATCGTTCACGGGCACCCAGTCGTCGATCCCGTCCCCGTTGATGTCCTGGAGGAAGGCGCCGCCCGCGCGGCCGGTCTGTGTGTAGTAGATCGTGTAGTCGTCGCCGTTGCGATTGACGTTCTGGTTCGGGAAGGCGGTGTACGACAGGCTGGCGATGTTGCTCACGTTCAGGACGTTGCGCGCGTCGAAGAACAGGGTCATGTTCTGGCCCCAGATCTTGTAGTACTTGTCGCCGTCGATCGTGAGCCGCGAGTTCGCGGGGAGCCGCCGCGAGTTCTGGAGCGCCGGATCCGGCCGCCGGTCGTTGAGGAATGCGGGCGTGAACGGGAATCCCGAGCCGTACTGCCAGAGGACGCGGAATCCCCAGCGGCCGGGCTCCCGAACCACCGCCTGCAGGCTCAGGGTGTTCCGCTGGTCCCAGTCCAGCGCCTGCTCCGAGATGGGCAGATAGAGCTGATTGCCGTTGAGGAACTGCAGCGCCGAATTCGGATCGGAGGCCACGCCGCTCGCCAGCGAGTAGGTGTAGTTGATCTCCGTCGAGAACTTGTGGCTGAAGCTCTTGATGATGCTGGCCTCGAATCCGCGCGAGCTGGCGTAGTCCGCGTTGAAGTAGTAGTTCACGACGTCGCCCGACGGGAGCGACTTCTGCCGCGTCGTGACCAGCCCGTAGATGTCCTTGAAGAACACCGTGAACTGCCCCGACACGTCACGCGAGAATAGGTGCTGGACCGCGGCCTGGTAAGCGATGTTGGTCTCGGGCTCGAGGTCGGGGTTCCCCAGGGTCAAGATGCTCGTCGACTGTCCGCGCGCCTGGAAGACCTGGTTGTACGCCGGATTCTGATAGGTCCGCCCGTAGAAGAAGCTGAGCACGTCCTTGTCCGAGATCGGATAGGCAATGCCGAGCCGCGGGCTCAGCTGCTGCTTGTAGCGCTTGCCGCTCTGCAGCTCCTGGTCCAGGACCGAGATCCCGGGCGTGAACATGTCGTAGCGAACGCCGAGGTTCAGGACCAGTCCCTCGAACTCCCAGCGGTCCTGGACGTAGGCCGAGCCCTGGGGGGCGTAGTTGACGAAGTCGGAGCGCGAGCCGCCGGGCTCTCCGCCGGTCTCGGCATTGGGCAGCGTGAGGTTGAGATCCCGCACGTGGTCGTAGCGCGTCTCGATGCCGGTCTTGAAGGTGTGCTGTCGCCAGCGCCGCGTCGAGAAGTCGGCCTTGAACGTCTGGGTCGCGGCATAGCGCTGCGAGTAGACCGGGTAGTCGCCGTGGGTCGCGTAGTACGGGTTGTTCTCGCTCCCGACCACGGTGTTCCCCGACCAGTAGTTCGGGCTTTCGGTGTCGTATTCCCAGGGTTGCTTGTGACCCACGGAGTTGCCGGTGTCGTAGCTGTAGGACGAGGCCCGGGCGGTGATCACGGACTTGTCCGAGATCTGGTTCGTCCACACCGCTGTGATCTGGTGATACTTGTCGTCCTGCGTCGGGAAGTGGTCCGGCATATTCGCCGGCTGGTAGGTGCTGTCCACTTTGGTCGCGGACCAACTCCCGTACACCTTGCGGTGGGAGGCCGTGTCGTAGTTCACCTTGACGAATCCGTCCCGGCTCCACATGTGGCTGTACGGTGTGTTGATGCTCCGGTTCTGGATGGTCTCCAGTGTGACCTTGTTGCGCGGGTTCATGCGGTACGCCAGCTTGAAGTTGGTGTTGATGATGTTTTGCTGCCGGTTGCCGAACTGCAGGAAGTCGAGCACCGTGGTGCTCGGCTTGGTGAGCGTGGAGCGCAGGTACGTGTCGCTGAAGGTGCCTTCGTACGTCGCGAAGTAGGTGAGATTCCGGAACGGGGTCGGCCCGCCGAACCCGAACGTGACGCGGTCGAAGTTGTTGAAGGTCTTGGTCGGATCCCCATAGCGATCCGTGTCCCAGCGCACCTCGCCGCCGAAGCGGTCGGTGCCTTCCCGCGTGCTCACGTTCACGACGCCCGAAAGCGCGTTGCCGTACTCGGCGTCGAAGCCGCCTGAGATGATGTCGGTTCCGGCGATCGCCAGCGTTGCGATTCCGGCGCTGCGCCCGAGCAGCGGGTCCGAGTTCTCCACGCCGCTGACCTGGAACTTGACCTCGCCCCCGCGGCCACCACGGACGTGCAGCTCGCCGCCTTGCGCCACCACCCCCGCCTTGGTCCCGACCGCATCCTTCAGGTTGTCCACCGGGATCTCGCGCAGCTTCTCGGCGCTGAGATTCTGGACCGAGGAGGAGGACTTGGTGTCGATGCGCTTCGCGGCGGTCACCTCGATCTCCTCGATCTGCTTCACGACCTTGGACTCGCCGAAGTTGAACGAGACCTGGCTCGTCGCCCCCGCGTTCACCTGGACGGTCTGCACCTGCTTGTCGTAGCCCAGAGGTTGGACCTGGACCTGGACCGTGCCCGTCTGGACTGATGTGAGCACGAAGTTGCCGTTCGCATCCGTCATCGTGCCGAGCTTGGTGCCGAGGATGATGACGTTCGCGAACTCGATGGGGGTCTTGCCTTTTTCCACGACCGTGCCGGTCACGCGGCCGGTCGCCGCCGGTTGCGCGCCAACTGGCGCGGCCGCGAAGCAGACGAGGGCGGCGCCGAACCCGACGGCGAGGCGGAACTCGCGCGCCTGCCTATGGATGCGAAGGATCGTGCCGGGAAGAGCGTGGGCCGCCATGCGCGGTGGAATGATGCCACGACGCGCATCCGCGCTGCAACCGCGAAGGTCTGTCCGCCGCTCGCAATTGCGTCGGGCGGAGTAGCAAGAGTCCGCGATGGAACTCACCGATTCCAGGAGAGGTCGGCGGGCGATCCGAGATGCCGCAATGCCCGCAGTCGACAAGGAGTGGGCGCCGCGATGGGGGAAAGTCAGGTTCTCGGCGCCAGCCGCCCGGCTGATTGCAATATCGGCCAATGACCGGAGGAAGTCAAGCCCGATCTTGCGTGGTGGCCCTGGCGGTTCCGTCCGTGCCGGGCGTCCGCTCGTGGGAGGCGAGGCCCCGCGCTCGGGATTCCCCCCGCCGACGGGCCTCAGAACACCCAACCGATCTCAGCCACGATGAGCTGACGGCTGCCGCGCGGCAGAGCGGGGGTGCCGTAATCGGCCTGCCACCATTGCAGCTCATAGCTGGCGTCCAGCCGCCAGCGCGCGCCCTCCGGGGCCAGCCCGAGCCCCGCCGTCGCGGTGTTCGCCACCTGCTCGTTCTGGGCTGTGAGGTCGTTGAAATCATCGGACTGGTGGATGTAGCCGGCTCGCCCCGCGAGGGTCGGGAGCAGCGGATACTCGAGCCCCAGCCGCAGGTCCCACCCCGAGGGCTGGGGCCCGACTTCCGCGTACGTCCAAGAGGCCGGGTCCGGATCGGTGGCGACGGCCTTCGGCTTGAACCCCGAGAGCGTCTGATCGCGCTTGATCCGGTACTTATGGTACTCGACGCCCAGGATGCCGCCGCGCCTGGCGAACCGCCACGACGCCCCGGCCCCCGCCACCCAGGTCCGGTCCTCGCGCTCGGTGAACACGACGCTGTCCGGATAGACGGTCGTATCGGCCGAACCACGGTAGAAGATCGTGTTCAAGAAACTGTTGAAGGAGTTCTGGTCGGAGATGACCGGTGGCGTGAGCGTGACCTTCTGATAAGAGGTGCCGAAGTTGCCGCCCAGCTCGAGCGGGCCCGAAGTCCAGCGCGCGCGCGCCCGCAGCGTCGAGCCCTTTTCCTCGCGCCGCACGTAGTCGCCCCGTCCGGCGAACGGCGGAGCCCCCGCTCCGCCGGTGTTCGTCGAGATGGAGAACACCCAGGTCTCGGTCGAGCTGGAATTCCAGGTGCGGCCGTCCGCGCCCCACTCGAAGCTCCGACCGACGCGACCCACCAGCGAGGCCTGACCGACCCCCATGGGCCGCGTCTCGTCCCGCTCCGAGACGTAGCGATCGCCGTCGTTCGTGCCGTGAAACTTGCGGCGCACGGCATCGCCTGCGACCGCTGCGGTCAGGGCCTTACTGAAGGAATATGCGGCCGCCAGCCCCCCACCGAACGTCTCAACTGTGGTCTGGTCCGGGGTGAAGAGGTCGGGCGGGGATCCGAGCGTGCCGTTCCGATCGATGTACTCGCCGGCGGCGTTGCGCGTGATCAGGCGATACTCGTCGTTGATGGTCTGGTACCCGGAGACCAGACGCAGCGCGTAGTGGAGTCGCGGACTCCAGAAGTAGGGCACCCGCCCCCCCACCAGCGCCATGACGTTGGGGTGCGCCGAAGCTGTGCGCAGCTCGACGTCACGCGTATAGGATTGGTCGACCCGCTGCTGCCCGATGTCGCCGATCGCGCCGAACACGCTGAGACCCGGGATGCGCCTCCACGCTTCGTAGCCCATCCGCCCCCCCCGCCCGGCGAAATTTTGCCGCTCTCCGGCGCCGATTGCGTCGTTGAAATCCTGCACAGATGAGGCCGATGCGGTCGAAGGGCGCAGATAGAGGACGGATGCGCTGTCGTCGAGCGCGAGACCCGCGGGATTGCCCGCGTAATCCCAGAGATTGATCCGGTTGTGTCGGTCCGGAATCACCAGCTCGAGCCGCCCGATCCCCACGAGCCGCGGGCTGCGGGCGATGGCGTCCGGAAGCTGACCGAGAGCCGGCAGGTAGAGCTGGGCTCGGGCGGGCGCGCCCCCGAGCGCGATCGCAGCCACGGCGATCGCGAGCGCGCTCCGTGCAGCCCGGAATCGTGGAATCATCCACACTCCTTTCCAGCGTTCCTGCCAGGATGGACCGGCGGTCGCGCGGAAAAGAAGAGGCCCCGCTCGCCGGACGAAACTGAGCGCGGTCAACGAGGTGCCAGGGGCGGGCGCATACTAGGAATGCGCGTGCGGAGTGTCAACGAGGATTCCTCGCTGCCGCCTCGCGGCTCGCCAGCAGCTGCGCCGGGGCGCAGCGGAGGCCTCGGGTCCCGGCGCCGGGACGTGCGGCGCGACGCCGGAGCGCGCGGGCCGGAGACCGCCGGATGCCCCACCAGGTGAAATCTCCAGGCGTGCCCGGTCCCGGCTCGGATTCCGACTCGGGGACCGCTCGCGATCGGGAGGCCGTGGCGGCGCGCAGGAAGATCCGAGACCCACAGCGGGCCGCGCGTGAGATCGAGCCCGTCATGCTTGCGCGTGAGACCCAGCGCCCGCGCGACGCAGCCGGGGCCGCTCATGAGCCGTTCCGGGGGCACGGTCCCGCGCCGGCCGCGCGCGAGATCGAGGCCCAGGACCGGCTCGAGCGCCCGCACCAGCACAGCGGCTGCGCGTCCCGCGCGGCCCGTCACCAGGTTCAGGCAATGGTGCATGCCGTAGGTGAAGTAGACGTACGCATGCCCGGCGGGGCCGAACATCGCCGCGTTCCGCAGGGTAGGGCCCGCCCGCGCGTGGCTCGCGGGGTCGCGGCCGTCGCCGTAGGCTTCGACCTCGACGATCCTTCCCGCGATCCTGCCCTCCGAATCGTCGTGGACCAGAAGGCGGCCCAGCACAGCTCGCGCCACGGCCACCGCCGGACGCTCGTAGAAGCGTCGCGGCAGCGGGCGCCCTGCGGAGCGCGCATTCATCTCAGTGCCCGACCGCGGCTTCGCCGACGCCCAGCCGGCGCAGCGGATCGAGGAACAGCGCGCGGATCTGCTCGAGCCGTTCCGATGTGCGCGCCTCGAAGCGCACAACGAGCGCCGGTTGCGTGTTCGAAGCTCGCACCAGGCCCCAGCCGTCCCCGAACTCCACGCGTGCGCCGTCGATGTCGATCACGCGGTAGCGCCCCGTGAACTCGCGCTTCACCGCCTCCACGACCTCGAACTTCCGGTCGTCGGGACACGCGAGCCGCGTCTCGGGGGTGGAGAAGTAGCGCGGGATCGAGTCCACGAGCTCGGAGAGCGAGCGCCCGCTCGCGGCCACGAAGCGCAGCAGCCGCCCGGCCGCGAACAACGCGTCGTCGAATCCGAAGTAACCCTCGCTGAAGAACATGTGCCCGCTCATCTCGCCTGCGATCGGCGCGCCGGTCTCGATCAGCCGGCTCTTGATGAGCGAATGCCCGGTCTTCCACATGCTCGGCCGCCCGCCGTGGGCGGCGATGTCCTCGGCGAGCCCCTGCGAGCACTTGACGTCGAACAGGATCTCGGCGCCCGGCACCCGCGTGAGCACGTCGCGCGCGAACAGCGCGAGGAGCTGGTCGCCATAGACGATGCGTCCGCTCCCGTCCACGGCGCCGATGCGGTCGGCGTCGCCGTCGAAGCCGATGCCGAGGTCCGCTCTCCGCGCCCCCACCTCGCGCTGCAGGTCCTTAAGCAGCGCGGGCACCGTGGGATCGGGCAGATGGTTCGGGAAGCGTCCGTCCAGCTCCGCGAACAGCGGAAACACGGTGTGGCCCATGCGCTCGAAGACCTGCGGCACAACTGTGCCCGCGCAGCCGTTGCCGCAGTCCATCACCACCGTGAGTCTCCGCGGGCTCGGCAGGCGCTCGATCAGCATCGCGCGGTAATCGTCGAGCACCGGGCGGTCGGCTGCGCTCCCGCCCGCTGCGCTCGAGAGCCTCCCGGCCGCGATGCGCTCGCGCATCTCCTGGATCTCGGCGCCGAACAGCGGCAGCTTGCCGCGGGTCATCTTGAAGCCGTTGAACTCCGGCGGATTGTGGCTGCCCGTGACCTGGAGACCGCCATCCAACCGGCGGGAGGCCACGGCGTAGTAGAGCGCGGGCGTCGGCACGACTCCTGTGCGCTCGACCTCGAGCCCGGTGGAGACGATGCCGCGCTCCACCGCGCGCTCGAGCCGCGCGCTGCTGGGGCGCACGTCGCGGCCCAGCGCGACGCGCCTCCCGCCCTGCTCCGCGATCAGCGTCCCGAAGCCGCGCCCCACCGCGGTCGCTGCGTCGTCTGTGAGCTCGCTCTCGTGGAGCCCGCGGATGTCGTACTCGCGAAAGATGTGCGCCGGGATCATCCGCGCCCCGTCGTTCCGCGCTTGAGCCAGGCGTCGATGAACCCGTCGATCTCGCCGTCCAGGACCGCGTGCACGTCGCCGACCTTCCGCTCGGTGCGGTGGTCGTTCACCAAGGTGTAGGGCTGCATCACGTACGAGCGGATCTGGTTGCCGAAGTCGATCTCCTTCTTCACGGCGGTGATCGCCTGGGTCTTCAGGCGCTCCTGCTCCTGGTAATAGACGAAGAGCCGCGAGGTGAGGATCTTCATCGCGAAGTCGCGGTTGCGGTGCTGGCTGCGCTCGGCCTGGGACTGGACCACGAGGCCGGTCGGCAGGTGCGTGATGCGCACCGCCGACTCGGTCTTGTTGACGTGCTGCCCGCCGGCGCCGCTCGAGCGGAACGTGTCGATGCGAAGGTCCTGCGGGGAGATGTTCACCGTGACGGTGTCATCCACCATCGGATAGATGAACACCGATGCGAACGACGTGTGCCGCCGCTGTGCTGCGTCGAACGGCGAGATGCGCACCAGGCGGTGCACGCCGCTCTCCGCCCTGAGGTAGCCGTAGGCGTACTCGCCGTCGATCTCGATCGTCGCGTCCTTGATCCCGGCTTCCTCGCCGGGCTGGAAGTCGAGGATGCTGGTGGTGTAGCCGCGGCGCTCGGCCCAGCGCATGTACATGCGGAACAGCATTTGCGCCCAGTCCTGGGACTCGGTGCCGCCCGCGCCGGGATGGATCGAGACCAGGGCGCCGAGCCGGTCGTGCTCGCCCGACAGCAGGCTCCTGAGCTCGAGCTCGGAGACCTGCGCCTCCACCCCTTCCAGGTCCTTCGACAGCTCGCCGAGCAGCTGGTCGTCGCCCTCGCCTTCCGCCAGCTCGAGCAGCTCCTCCAGGTGCCGCAGTGCCTGATCGCGCGCGCCCCACTCCTCGAGCGTGCGCTTGGCGCGCTTGAGGAGCACAACGGTCTTCTGCGCCTCATCGGGCCGGTCCCAGAACCCGGGCTGCGCCATGCGCTGCTCGAGCTCGCTCACCT
>VBOS01000151.1 GCA_005893185.1 Candidatus Eiseniibacteriota bacterium | reverse complement strand
CCGGCGGCCTCGCGGCGTTGTGATACCTTCGCCGCGTGGATCTCGACCGACCGATCGCGCTCGTCGGCATCATGGGCGCCGGAAAGAGCGCGGTGGCGCGCATCCTCGGCGAGCGCATGGGGACGCTGGTGGCGGATCTCGACGCCATGATCGAGGCCGAGGAGGGGACCTCGGTGGCTGAGCTGTTCGAGCGAGCGGGCGAGCCGTACTTTCGCCGGCGCGAGAGCGAGCTTCTCGAGCGCGCGCTGGCGGCCGGCGCCCGGGTTCTGGCGTGCGGCGGGGGCATCGTGCTCGATCCCGGGCGTCGGGCGCTGCTGCGCTCGCGCTGCAGCGTCGTGTGGCTCGAGGTGTCCGCCGCCGAGGCCGCCCGCCGCGTGAGCGGAGGGGAAAAGCGGCGCCCGCTGCTCGAGGGCCGGGCGCCCGATGCGCGTCTCGCATCGCTGCTCGCGGCCCGCGCCCCGCTCTATGCCGAGGTGGCTGCGATCCGCATTCCGACCGACGGTCAGAGCCCCGAGCAGGTGGCGGCGCGGGTGCTGGAGGCGGTGCGACAGGCCGCCGGACCGCCCAAGCCATGAGCCGCGGGCGGCCCGCGCTCGCCGTCACGACGCTGCTCGTCGCGTACGCGATCGCGTCGTGCGCGCCGCACCGGGTAACCGGCCCCCGGCTCGAGCCGGCCCGCGTCGCCGATCGGTACCGCGCAGCTTGCCGCGCTCGAGCTGCGCTCGCAGGCGGGCTCGACGCCGAGGCCAGCGCCTGGCTCAAGGGCGAGTCGCTGCGCGATCTACCGGGGGTGCACGCGCGCCTCGCGCTCGGCGCCCCGGATGCCTTCCGCGTGCGGGTGGAGTCGCTGTTCGGCGTCGCGCTCGACTTCGCGGCATGGGGCGATTCGCTGGCCTGCTACATGCCTCCCCGACGACAGGGGGTAGCGCTCGACGCAGCTGTCGACACGCTCGGGATCTGCGCTCCCGGCCCGCTCGGCGTTCACGTCCTGGCGGCCACCTGGGAGCCGCCCGATTCCGCATGGGCTCGCGCCGACTTCGAGGACACCCTGCTCGTCGTCCGTTGGGTGGAGGCGCGCGACTCCCTGGCGCTCGGGGTGGGGTCCGACGGTCTCCCGCGCTGGGCCATGCGCGTCGACGCGAAAGGTCGGGTCGTGGAGGCGCGCTATCGCACATGGAGATTCGTGGAGAGCGCATCGTGGCCGGAGCGCATGGAATTCGAACACCGCCCCTCGGGGGCCACGCTCACGCTCAAGCTCGCGAACTTCGCACGCAGCACCGGATCCGCACTGGAGCGTCTCGTCGTCCGCATCCCGGCCGGCGCCGAGCGCCTGGAATGGTCCGCCGTGCGGCGCGCGCTCGGGCGCAACCGGGGACTGTGACGTGACCCGCGTTTCCGGGTGGTGGATCGTGGCGGCGCTGCTGCTCGCGCCCGTCCTGCTCGGCGCCGGCCCGCCGCCGCCGACCGCCAGCGACACGCTGGAATCCGCGCGCGGGCTGGCCGCGCGTCTGAGGAGCGGCGGTCGCGCGGAAGCCGTCGTGGAGCGCCGCGCGCGCGATGCATTCACCGGCCAATGGCGCTCGATCCGCGGGCGGATCTCGCTCGAGCCGCCCGATCGCGCGCAACTCGAGTTTCCCGCAAGCGGCGAGCGCATCGCGCTCCGGGCGGAAGGCGGCGAGTGGCTCCAGCCCGCGCTCGGACAGATGCTGCGGCTCGGTCCCGCGAACGCAGCCGCTGCGCGTCGCTGGTGGGAGCTGCTGCTCCCCGGCGCCGGGGCTCGATTCGCGGAAGTGAGGCTCGGCGGCGGCCGTTTTGCCGTCGTGCGCCGGGAGGAAGTTGCGGGCGGGGCCGACACAGCACGCGTCACGCTCGATCCGCACGGCTTGCCTGCGCAGCTCGAATACCATGTCGAGGGCGGCGAGCAGGTCGCGTACCGTCTGAGCGCATGGAAGTTCTCCCGCGCGCGCGGCCGCTCCGCCTTCGTGATCCAGGCCCCCGAGTCGCTCCAGGTGGTGGACCTGCCGTGAGGTGCTCGTGCACCGGATGCCGCTTTTGCCACCACGCCCCGCGCTTGACACTCCGCGAGGCCTGGACAATTCTCGCCGCCCGCCGGTGCGAGTGATCGCGGGGTCTCTGGGAGGCCGGCGGCTCACGGCCCCGCGGGGGCGCAACACGCGCCCCACATCGGACCGTGTGCGCGAGGCGCTCTTCATGGCGCTCGAGCCGCTCGTGGATGCGCGCGTCGTGGACCTGTTCGCGGGCTCCGGCGCGCTCGGCATCGAGGCGCTCTCGCGGGGCGCAGCGCACGCCGATTTCGTGGAATCCGATCGCGCCGCGCGCGCGGCCCTCGAGGCCAATCTCTTGGGATTGGGGCTCGGGGATCGGGCGCGGATCTGGGCGCTCACTCTGCCCGCGGGGCTCGTGCGCATGTCCGAGGAGCTGCGCGCGGCGGACCTGGTGCTGGCCGATCCTCCGTACGGCGGACGGATCGCGGCCCATACGCTGGCGGAGCTGGGGAAGGAAGGCGTGCTGAGGCCCGGCGCGCGGGTGGTGGTCGAGCATCACGCCAAGGACGTGCTGCCCGACGCAGCTGGGGGTTTGCAGCGGGTGCGGGAGCGGTCCTACGGTGAGACCCGTGTGAGCACGTACCGGCTCGAAGGCCTGGGCGGTGTCTGAAAAGCCCGAGTGCAAGGCGCGCGAGCGAGCAAGCGCGGACCGAACGGTGGAAGGAGGACGTCCATGAGCAGCGAACGAACCGCCCTGTTCCCCGGAACCTTCGATCCGTTCACGAACGGGCATCTCGACCTCACGCGGCGCGCGGCCCGCCTGTTCGACCGGGTCGTGGTCGCAGTGGCTGAGAGCCCCGCCAAGGGGGCGCTGTTTCCCATGCCCGAGCGCGTCGAGATGATCCGCTCGACGATGCGCGGCCTCAAGAAGGTCGAGGTCGTGGAATTCTCGGACCTGGTGGTCGAGTGCGCGCGGCGGGTGGGGGCTGATGTCATCATCCGGGGCCTGCGCGCCGTGAGCGACTTCGAGTTCGAGTTCCAGATGGCGCTCATGAACCGCAAGCTGTCGCCCGCGCTCGAGGTCGCCTTCCTCATGCCGAGCATGCAGTACACCTACCTCAACTCGACGCT
>VBOS01000153.1 GCA_005893185.1 Candidatus Eiseniibacteriota bacterium | reverse complement strand
CGGAACCAGCGCCCCAGCCACAGCCCCCAGGGCAGCGAGCCCGAGAGATAGCCGACCGCGAGCGTTGCGAGAACGGCGGCGAGCGGCGCCATCACTGACTCTTCCGCACCCGCAGCCGCACCGGCACGCCGCGGAAGCCGAAGTGATCGGTGAACGCCGACCACACGAAGCGCCGGTAGTTCGCGGAGATTCGCGAGGGCTCGTTCACGAACAGCGTGATCTCGGGCGGGCCCTGCCCGGTCTGCGTCGCGTAGTAGATCTTCGCCGTGCGGCCGAGCTTGGTCGAAGGAACGGCGCGCCGCCGTCGCACTTCTTCGAGCCATGCGTTGATCTCGGACGTGGAGAGCTTGCGCATGTGCTCGGCGACGCGCGCGGCGAAGAGCCCGGGAAGCCGGTGCAGATGCGTGCGGGTGAGCGCCGAGACCGGCGCGGCAGGCAGATCGGCCAGGGTCGGGTAGCGCCGCGACCGCTCGCCCGAGAGCCGCTTCCACGCCACCTCGCGCTCGGTCACGAGATCCCACTTGTTGTAGAGCAGCATCAGCGAGCAGCCCGCCTCGAGCGCCTCGTGGGCGAGCCGCGCCTCCTGCTGGTGGAATCCCTGCGAGGCGTCCACCACCAGCCCCGCGACCTCCGCGCGCTCGAGCGCATTCAAGGCGCGCATCGTCGCGTAGAACTCCGGGTCGTCGTCGAAGTGCGCCTCGCGCCGGATGCCGGCGGTGTCCACCAGCGTGAACTCCCCGGCCGCGGTCCGCCACGGCGAGTCCACCGCGTCCATGGTGGTGCCGGGCTTGGGCTCGACGATCATGCGGTCCTCGCCGAGCAGCGCGTTCACGAGCGACGACTTGCCGACGTTGGGTCGGCCCACGATCGCGATGCTCGGGGCGGGCTTGCCTTGCGCGAGGCGCTCCGGCGGCAGGAGCGCGAGGACGCGGTCGAGCAGGTCGCCGATGTTGGTGCCGTTCTCGGAAGAGATGCCGAAGGGCTCGCCCAGGCCCAGCGCGTGGAACTCGTGGACCGCCGCGTCCCCCGGCTTGTCCTGCTTGTTGACGACCAGCAGGCAACGTGCGGCGCGTCGCCGGAGCCCGTTCGCGATCGTCTGGTCGAGGTCGGTCACGCCGGTCTTCGCGTCCACCATGAAGAGCACGAGCGCTGCGTGATCGATCGCGATCTCGGCCTGGCGGCGCACCATCGCGTCGCGCTTCGAGCCGTCCGCATCGCCCGGCCGCGCAGCGGGCAGGAACCCGCCCGTGTCCACCAGCAGGAACGCGCGCCCCGCCCATTCGGCGCGCGCGGCGTTACGGTCGCGCGTGATGCCCGGGCGGTCGTGGACCACGGCGCGCCGCTCGCCGAGCACGCGGTTGAAGAAGGTGGACTTGCCCACGTTGGGGCGTCCGATGATCGCGACGACGGGAGCGGACATGGCAACCCTGGGTGGTTCCGTGACCGGATGCGACGCCGGATCCGGCCCGGCCGAATGGCGCGGCGCGCCGGAGGGTGCGAGGCGTATCGCCGGCGCGCCGAAAGCCGCGAAAGAGATGGAGCGGGCAACGGGGTTCGAACCCGCGACCTCAAGCTTGGGAAGCTCGCGCTCTACCAACTGAGCTATGCCCGCACATGGCTCGAGTGTCTTCAGTAGGTTTGAAGCTAGGCCGCGGAGAGCGATGTGTCAACCGGAGTTACGGCGCGCGGCTCTCGCCTTGGTCGAGGGTGCTGCGTTCCGCCACGCGGGGCCGCGCTCGGCGCAGCGCGGCACGCGCAGCTGCGGCCAGCGCGGTTTCGCCGACCGCTGCGTCCAGCCGCGTGGCGTCGATCCGGTGCCCGCGGGGCGCGTCAGCCGCCCGGCGATCAGCTCCATGGCCTCGTCGTAGCCGATCGCCCGCAGCGCGCACAGCGCATCTCCGTGCCCGGCGGAAAGCAGCGCTTGCGTCTCTGCGATCAGCCCGTGCTCGAACATGTCGCGCGTGCGCAGCTCGATCCGCTCGGCCAGCGCCCGGGGCGCGAGCGTGACCTCGATCACGCGCCACTCCCCCGCCACCGGCGTCAAAGGCGGCTGCCCGAGCCAGGATGAGAGCGGCCGTCCGCTCGCCTCCAGCACCTCGAGCGCGCGGGTGATGCGCTGCGTGTCGCGCGGCGGCAGCCGAGCCGCTGTGGCGGGATCGGCGCGCGCAAGCCGCGCGTGCAGGGCCTCGGTCCCGAGCTCGTGCGCCTCCCGCCTCAACCGCGCGCGGACGGCGAGGGAAGACGGCGGCGCGGGGCTCAGGCCCGCCTGCGCCGCCTCCAGGTAGAGACCGGAGCCCCCGACCAGCACCGGCACGCGTCCCCGCGCGTGGATCGCGGCGCAAGCATCGCCCGCAGCTCGCCCGTACCATCCGGCGCTGGCGCGCGCGCCGAGCGGAAGCGCGTCGAACAGGTGATGGGGACGGGCGGCGCGCTCGGCGGGCGAAGGCTTGCCTGTGCCGATCTCGAGCTCGCGGTACACCTGGCGTGAGTCCGCGCACACGACTTCGCCCCCCAGGGTCGCGGCCAGGATTTCACCCAGCGCGGTCTTGCCGGTGGCGGTCGCGCCCACAACTGCGACGACGCGACGCTCGCCCGTGGAGGCGCGCGCCTGAGCTGCGCTCCCGCTCACGCCCGGCCGAAGCGCCGGTGGAGCTCGTCGAGATCGAGCCGCACGAAGGTCGGCCGCCCGTGGGGATCCCCGTGCGGCCGCGAGGTCGCGAACAGGCGATCCACCAGCGCGCGCATCTCGGCTTGGGTGAGCGCGTCGCCCGCGCGCTTCGCGGCGTGGCAAGCGTAGGAGCGCGCGAGGCGCTCCACGATGTCGGCCGCCGCGTCGCCGGCCCCGCTCTCCCCCATGCCGTCCAGCATGTCCTGGAGGAGCTGGCCGGGATGCTCGTTTTTGAGCCCGTCGGGCATGCCCTGGATCACAATGGTGGGCGGACCGAGCGGGGCCACTTCCCAGCCCAGCCTCCGGAGCCAGGGCGCGACCTCGACCAGCAGCTCGTACTGGTCGCGCGACAGATCGACCACCGCCGGGAAGAGGAGCTGCTGCGCGGCGCCGCGCTC
>VBOS01000150.1 GCA_005893185.1 Candidatus Eiseniibacteriota bacterium | reverse complement strand
GCGAAACCCCGGGATCAGTGTTCCACTTCGGCCAACCGGCGCTTGAACTCGTCGATGCTCGCGATCGGCGTCGGATCCACGCCGGAATCGAGCGCCAGGTAGAGGCTCAGGTAGTCTCCCCATTGCACCAGCGACGCCAGGCGCGCCAAGCGCCCGCCGCCGCCTTCGGATATCTCGTGGACTTCGGCCCCCTGCCGGCGCGCGTACTCGGCTGTGAGCGTGAGCCGTCGCGCGACCGCGGGGGCGTCTTCCCGATCCCGCAGGACCAGAACCGCTGCTTGCCGATGCGTGACCCCCGGCCGCTCCCAGCCCACGATCTCGTTGTGGTTGAGCTCGGGCACCAACGCCGAGTGGGCGAGCAGCTTAGCATTTTCGTTGAACTGCGTCCTCAGGCGCGTGGCAGCTGCGCCCAGGGCTTCGGACCCGGCGTAGACGAACACGGTGCGGCCGGCCAGCGCGCGGGCCAGTCGCTTGGCCGGATTGGCGCTCTCGGGGGAGCGGGTTCCCAGCGTCTCCCGGCGCGCGCGCAGCGCGGCCGCGGCCTCGCTCCAGGCGGCCCCGGGGTCGTCGGCCCAGCCGAGCGAGTGGAGCAGGCGAGTGATCGCCACCCAGGACGAGAATACGGCGGCGCGCGGTGGAGACCCCGCGGGGAGCGTGCCGAACGCGACTTCCTGCGCGCGGCACTCGTCGGCGAGCCGGCCGCCGGTCGTGAGCGCGATGCGCGGAATGCCGCGCCGGCCGGCCTCGTCGAACAACGCCAGCGTCTCCTCGGTGTCTCCGCTGTAGGAGCAGAGCAGCGCGAGCGCGTCGGCCGTCACGCAAGCCGGCCAGCGGTATTCGCGCACCACGACCATCGGCCGCGGCAGGCGGTCACGGTAGAGCGTGGCCGAGAGATCGGCCGCGATCGCAGATCCCCCCATCGCCCCGACCGCGAGCAGCGCGGGCCGCGCCCGGGGCACGCGCCACGGCTCGCGCGCGCCGCGCGCCAGCGCCTCCTCGATCTGCTCCGGCTGGCCGTCGATGCGCGCCGCCATCCCCCCCGTGTCGCGTTCCCCGTAGGGCGGCTCGAGGGATCCGCTCACAAGGGGCTCCGCTTCGCCACCAGGAAGCTCGGCAGCAGCACCTCGAGGCGCTGGCGCAGCAGCTCCTTCACCGCGCCGGCGGCTGACAGCTCGAGCGCGCGCGCCGCGACTTCCGCGGCCTCCTCGTGGCGCACGCTGCGGAGCGCGGCCTTCACCCGCGGCAGGTCGTAGCACGACATGCTCAGCTCGTCCACGCCCAACCCCAGGAGCAGGATGGCGGTGCGCGGATCGCCCGCCATCTCGCCGCAGATCCCGACCCAGCGGCCGGCGCGATGGCCGGCCTCGACAGTGTGATGGATGCTGCGCAGCACAGAGGGCTCGAGCGGCTCGTAAAGATGCGACAGCCGTTCGTTGTCGCGGTCCATGGCGAGCGTGTACTGGATGAGGTCGTTCGAGCCGATCGAGAAAAACCGGGCCTCGCGCGCCAGCACGTCCGAGATCCACACCGCGCTCGGGGTCTCGATCATGAGCCCGATCTCGAGGCCGGGGTCGTGGGGCACGCCCCGCGAGCGCAGCTCGTCCGCGACGTCCGCGCACAGCTGCAGCGCCCGCGCCAGCTCGTCCTGGCTCGACACCATCGGGAACATCATGCGCACCCTGCCGTGCGCGCTGGCGCGATAGATCGCGCGGATCTGGGTTCGAAACACCTCGGGGTGGAAGAGCGCGAAGCGGATGCCGCGCCAGCCCAGGAACGGGTTGGCCTCGTGCGTGGTGCCGAGATAGGAAGCCACCTTGTCGCCGCCCAGGTCCATGGTGCGGAAGATCACGGGGCGCGGGCTCATGCGCTCCGCCACCTCGCGGTAGGCGCGTACCTGCTCCTCTTCGCTCGGAAGCTCGGCGCGGTTCAGGTAGAAGAACTCGGTGCGGAACAGCCCGATGCTGTCGGCGCCCGCCGCCAGGACGTGGTCGACGTCGCCCGGCAGCTCGATGTTGGCGCCCAGCTCCACGCGCCGCCCGTCGAGCGTGACCGCCGGCTCGCTCTGCAGCATCCGGAGCGAGCGCCCCTCCTGCTCGAGCTGCAAGCTGCGCGTGTGGTAGAACGCGGCGGCGGGCGGCTCGGGATCGATCTCGACGTGGCCGCTGAACCCGTCCACGGCGCCGCCGCGGCCGCGCGCTACGATCGCGCCGTGCGAAGTCCGGCCCCCGACCTCCGTGACCAGAGCCGCGACGCGCTCGCGGTCGAGCAGCGCCACCTCGCTGGGGCCGATGTCGTGGGCGATGAGGATCGAGGGCCGATCGAGCCTTGGCAGCACGCGCGGGCCGTTGCCCAGCAAATGGCGCAGCACGCGGCGCTCGACGTCCACCACATCGGCTGTGCGCTCCCTCAGGTAGGTGTCCTTCACGTTCTCGAGGTGCGCCGCCACGCCCTCCATGAAGCCGCGAAACAGGAACTCCGCGTTCCGCCCCTCGCGCCGGATCCCGCCGCACACCGTGTCCTGCAGCACCGGATCGTCGAGGATCAGCAGATGCGCGTCGTAGATGCGCGCGTCGTGCTCGCCCAGCTCGGCGGCGATCCCGTCGCGGATGGCTCGGATGTCGTGCCGCGACGCCTCCAGCGCCGAGAGGAAGCGCTCGACTTCGAGCTCCACGCGCTCGCGCGGGACCGGAATCTCGCGCACCGCGAACTCCTCGCGCTCGAGGGGGACGACCGGCCCGATGCCGATGCCGGGAGAGGCTGCGATGCCCTCGAACTTCACGGCTCGCCCCCGAACTTGCCGTTCACCAGCGCGGCGATCGCGTCGAGCGCTGCGCCCTCGTCTGGGCCCTCTGCGCGCACCCGGATCGTGCTGCCCTCCTCGGCGGCCAACATCATGACCCCCATGATGCTCTTGCCGTTCACCTCGAGGTCGTCGCGGCTCACCAGGATGTGCGACTGGAACTTCGCCGCGGTCTTGACGAACAGCGCGCAGGCCCGGGCGTGCAGCCCCAGTTGGTTCCGGATCACCAGCTCGGTCTCGCTCAACGCATCCACCCCGCTACGATACACAACATGCCGATCCCCAGCGCCCACTCGGTGGGCGATGGCCGCGCGCGCTGCGCTGTGAGCATGCCCAGCACCAGTCCTCCTGCGAGCGCGGCCTGAAACACCATGGGCCGCGGCTCGCCACCCGGCACCAGCACGGTAGCCACGATGAGCCCGACCAACGCCGCCCCGAGCGCCGAGAGGCCCCTCACCAGCTCCTCGAGGCGGGCGCGCAGCGGGGTCCCCAGCACATCCGGGCCTTCGCGATACCCCCATTCCACGCCGGCGAAGCGCAGCCCCAGGTGGATCCAGTTGTAACATGCCCACATCGCAAGCGCCCCGAACCAGCGGCCGCTGATCGCGAACACCAGCCCCACGCACGCCGCGACCGGGCGCAGCGTGAGCCAGAACAGCCGGTCGCCGAGGGCCGCGAGCGACGATCCCAGGGCGCTCTTGACGCGCGCAACTGCGGCCGAGTCGATCGGCTCACCCGCCGCTCGCCGCTCCTCGAGGCCCGCGACCGCCCCGAGCGCGAGCGAGGCGAGCGTCGGCTGGGTGTTGAAGTAGGCTGTGTGCTCGGTGAGCCGGGAGCGGCGCCGCTCGGCATCGGGATAGAACCGATCGAGCGCCGGCTTCAGGGCCCAAGCCCAGCCCAGCCCCTGCTGGCGCTCGTAGTTCCAGGTGGCCTGGAGCAAAGCTGCGCGCATGGCCATGCGCCAGCGATCCCGCCGCGAGAGCCTCCCCTCCGTCATGGGGACCCCATCATCAGCACCAGCCAGCCCGCGAGCAGGGAGATGCCGAACAGCGCAGCCCGCGTGAGCCGCCGCTGCACGAATGAGTTCAGGAGCTGCGCGAGCCCGAGCCCGATCCACAGGGGTTGTGCCAGCGTCCACGCCCGGGCGAGCCGCAGCGACTCGTGTGCCGCGAGCCACGTGAGGCCACGCAGCGCCCCCCCCACCAGTACCGCCGTCAGACACACGCCGGTCGCGAAGGCCAGCGCAACTCCCGCCCACTGGGCGGCCGCCAGCGCCCCCTCATCGCCGCGAGCGAGCGCATCCTCGCACCAGCGGCTCAAGCCCTCGTTGCGCCGCCGCTGCCACTTGATGAGCGGCACGCCGAGGACGGCGCCGATCATGCCGGCGAGCGCACCGAGCATGGCGCCGGCGTTGCGCGAGACCTCGAACGGCTGCTGCGATCCCAAGGCCAGCGCGACCCCCGCGCCCACCACCCCGCCCACGGCGTAGTCCTCGGGCGTGCGGGCGCCCACCGGCAACGTGCTCGCGGCCATGATCTGAAGGACGATGCCGACCTCGAGCGCGAGCGTGAGGTTCCCCCACAGCGCGCCGAGGATCGTCGCGGTAAAGAGCGGTTGCGAGAGCAGCGTCTGCGCCACCGGCGTTGCGTCGACCGCTGCGATCCCGCCCAGGAGGAAGGTCGCGATCAGGCGCGCGCTCACGGCCGCGCCTCGGCGGCGCCCGCGACCCCCGCGGTTCCCGAGACGGCGAACGTGTAGCGCAGCTCGAGCCCCTGGAACACGCGCTCCGCGCCCTGCTCGGAGAGGGAGACCGTCTCGATCGGGGCCCGCTCGAGCTGCGCCTCCCGGTCGGTCGTGAGCGTGAGGCTGCGGCCGGCCCAGCGGTCCACGAACGCGCTGCGCTCGACGCGATCGTGCCGGGCACGAGCCGCGAAGTGCGCGGGCTCGGCGCGCGCGCCGCCGATCTCGACGAAGCGGTCGTCGGCCCGCGCAACGTGGAGCCCGAGGTTGAGCACGACCGTGAGCTGGCCGTGGCGCGCAGCCGGGGCCTCCAGCGTGTAGGCCACATCCAGCGCCCCGTCCGCGCCCAGCCGGTACTCCTTGGTGAGCGACGGCAGTGCGCCGCCCGCTGCGCGCAGCGTCACCGCCCCCGGCGCTTCGCCGATGAACGAGAACGCGAGCCGCGACCAGTCGCCGAGCGCATCGCCCTCGCGCCAGGAGTCGAGGAACGAGTCGCGGCCATCCGCATCGTAGTGCTCGACCAGCGCCGCCAGCCCCGGCTCGCGGGCGCGCAGCGCGCCGTGGATCGTCTCGCCCTCGCGCGCCCCGACTTCGGCCCGGCGCAGCTCCTCGTGATAGTGCTCGGGCCTCCTCGCCAGCGTGTCGAGCGTGTTCCATTCCCGCGTGCGGTCGTCGAAGCCCCACAGCCGCGCGCCGCGACCCGCACGCCCGGCTCCGCGAGGTGGCGCTCGGCCGCGATCAGCTCGCGATAGACCGCAGCTCGCAGGTGCGGCAGGTAGAGCCCGCCGAAGACGCCGTGCCAGTAGGGACAGTTGCACTGGGCCCGCCACACGTGCGTGCGCGCATCGCGCCAAGCTGCGCCTGCGCCTTCGCGACGCTCCCACAACGCGCGGGAGGCGCGCAGCATGCGCTTGTGGAGGCGGTTCGCCTCCGGATAACGGACCTGGAAGTTGCGCCAGTGGCCGCCGCGCAACAGGTCGTGCGCGCCTTCGCCCAAACGCGCTTCGAGCGCCTTCGTCGCATCTTCGTAGCGCGACTGCCCGGCCGGCGGCAGCGCCCACTCCTGCATCTCGTGATAGGAGGCCGACGGCAGGTATGCGAGCCCGAGCGGAGCGTGGGCGGCGACGGCCTCGGCGGGCGTGCGCACATCGATCCACGGATTCGCGGCGAGCGCTTCCTCGAAGCGCTCGAGCCAGCGCTCGTCGTAGCAGCGCTTGCGCGTGCCGGGCCACACGCCGAACTTCTCGCCGTCGTCGCCGAGCACCGCCATGCGCCGCTCGCCTCCGCCACTCGCCGGAGCAATGCGATCACCTCTTCGGGCTCGCCGAACGGGACGAGGTAGCGCAGCTCGCGATGGATCGGGAACACCTTGATGGCCAGACCCTGATCCTCGGTCTGGAAATATCCCCACAGCTCGTCGCGCTCGAAACCCGCCGCCACGAAGTGGGCGTCGTCGACGGCGGTGTATTCCACGCCTGCCGCCTCGAGGCTCGAAGCCAGCCCCGGCTCCCACACGCGCTCGGCGAGCCACAGGCCGCGCGGCGGCCGCCCGAACCGGCGCTCGATCCAATCGGTCATCGCCGCGATCTGTCCCTGACGGTCGTGCTCGGGGATGGCGGGCAGGATCGGCTCGTACATCGCTCCCCCCCACGGCTCGACCTGGCCGCGCTCGACCAGCTTCGTGAGCCGCGTCAGGTACTCGGGCCGCTCCCGCTCGAGCCACTCGAGCAGCGGCCCGCTGGTATGGAGACCGATGCGCAGCGACGGGCGGCGCTCGAGCAGCGCCAGGAACGGCGCGTACGCGTCGTCGTAAGCCGCCGCGAATACGCCGTCGAAATTGCCGACCGGCTGGTGGTCGTGGACCACCATCACCAGGGTCACGGATCGCATGGGGAATCGGTTGGCGCGACTCTCACGTCGCGGAGAGCATGGGGATCAGCGCGCGCAGCGACTGGGCGCGGGAGGCCGGCACATCCTGCACCTCGAGCGTGACACCGCGCTCGAGCAGCGCGCGGGCAGCGCCGAGATCACCGTCGTCGAGGTAGATGTACTCGTTGATCTTGGACTTTCCGGGCGCGTAGTGGAGCCCGCCCAGGTTCCAGGCTGGAACCGCTGCGCCGGCTTCGACCAGCGCCCGGGCGGAGGCGAGATCGCGCACCAGCAGGAACGCGCCGCCGGGCGCGGCGGCTTCCTCCGCATAGGCGGCCGCTGCAGCTGCCACGTTCACGACGCGCACCTCGATCCCGGGCGCGGCCGAGAGCAGCAGCGAGCGCTCCCAGGAGCTCGAGGCGGCAGCGTCGTCCGCGACCCAGATGCGCGCGGGCCGGAGGCGCGAGCCGACGGCGTCGTCGACGACGTCGATGCGCTGCGGCTGCAGGCGCTGCGCCCACGCCACCACGACCTGCCCGTGACTGAGCCGGTCGTCGATGCGGTGGAGCAGCCAGCTCACGCGGCGCTCCGCTGCACGCGGATGCTCTCCTGTCCCTTCTTCTGCAGGCGTTCGGCGAGATCGACCACGCCGTACTTCTCGCGGTTGTGAAGGTAGTCGATGAGCGTGGGTAGGTTGAGGCCGGTCACGACCACCACTTCGCCTCGGCCGCGCGCCGCGCTCGCGCCGCACTGGTGGCACGAGCCCCCCCAGAAGTCGGTGAACACCAGGCCGCCGGACGGCCAGCGCTCGACGCGCTCCGTGATCGCCCGCTCGAGATCGTCGCGCGACAGGCCGGCATTCGACAGGGTCTCGACACCCTCGATCGGGCCGACGACCTGTTCGGCCGCGCGCAGCAGGGCCGCGGACAGATCGGCGTGCATGACGAGCAGGGCGGGCACGCGCGCACTCATCTCGCGCCTTCGTGTGCCGCGCCGGCGGTTCTCGGGGCCCACCCGCTCATTCCGTGTCCTCGCGCACCCACGCCCGCGCTGCGCTCTTGCGCTTCATGAGCTCGATGAGGTGGCGGTTGAGGCGCTCCGCTGGCGAGTAGCCGCCGTAGACCTTCACCAGGTAATTGAGGGCGATCACCTCGGCGATCACCGTGATGTTCTTGCCCGGGGTGATCGGCACCTGAACGTAAGGGATCTCGACGCCGAGGTGCGTGGTCTTGCGCTCGTCCAGCCCCACCCGCTCGTAGTCCTCCTCCGACGACCACTCGGCCAGGTTGACCTCGACCTCGACGCGCTTCTGCAGCCGGATGGCGCGAATTCCAAAAACGGCCTGAACGTCGATGATGCCGAGCCCGCGGATCTCCATGTGATGCCGCAGGAGCTGGTTGCCGCTCCCGATCAGCACGTCGCCGTGCCGCCGGGTGATCGTCACCACGTCGTCCGCCACCAGGCGATGGCCGCGCTCGACCAGGTCGAGCGCGGTCTGGTCGGCGGCGCGAACATGTGATCGAGATACAGCGTGAGCGAGTGGATGAACGGCGTGGTGCTCTGGGGAGTGCGCAGCACCGGCACCTCGCACTCGTTGGCCCGCCGCACCAGGTACGGCGGCGGATTGAGCGCCTTGCACACCACGATCAGCGGCATCGAGAACTGGAACAGCCGATCGACCGCCTCGCGCACGCCCGCGGGCTGGAGCGCTGCGAGATAGGTGAGCTCGGTCTGCGCCATGATCTGGATGCGCTCGGGCAGGAAGTTCTCGATGAAGCCCATGAGCGCCATCCCCGGCCGGTTGATGTCGCTCACCGTGATCTCCCTGCGCGAGGCCAGCGTCTCGGTGAGCTGCTCGAGCTGCAGCTCCTGCCGCTGGTCCTCGAACAGGCGGGCGACGCTCAGCGACTTCACTCAGTCCTCTCCAGGGGATTCCTCGCCGGGCGTCGGCCCGTCGTTCCCGGCGGGGCTCCGCCCGTCCCCGCCCTTCGGCCCGCGCTTCCGCCCCACACGCTTCTCCTTGAAGCGGCGGAGCTGGTGCTCGAGGCTGTCGGCCGCGAGATCGATCGCGATTCGGGGCTCGGTGGCTTCTTCGCGGCTCACCAGCTCGTGGTGGTTGAGCCGCAGCGTGATTTCGGCGCTGTGGCGGTAGCGCTCGGCAGTCACGGTCAAGTGCGCCTCGCGGATGTCGCGCGCGAACTTCCCGAGCTTCTCGAGACGCTGCTGAGCGTGAAGTCGGACTTCCTGATCCAGCTCACAGTGACGCGTGGTGGTATGGATTTCCATCGCCTACCTCGTGCGGCCCCGAATGGGTGACCCGGCCGTTCGACCTTCCGCGCGGCCATGGCGGCGCGGCCCTAAGCTGCTGCGCCGTCACGCCACCCGGCGGCGGAAGCGCGCCGGCAGGATACTCAGTTGCTCGCGATATTTCCCCACGGTGCGGCGCGCGATGCGCAAGCCGCGCCCGTGGAGCAGCTCTGCGATCCGCTGGTCCGAGAGCGGACCCCGCTTGTCCTCCTCGTCGATGAGGGTCTTGATGATCTCCTTGGCGCTGCGCGCCGACACGTCCTCCCCGTCCTCGGTCTCGAGCCCGCTCGAGAAGAAGAACTTCAGCTCGAACACGCCGCGCGGGCACTGCACGTACTTCCCGCTGCAGACCCGGCTCACCGTGGACTCATGCATGTCGATCTGGCGCGCCACCTGCTGGAGCGTGAGCGGCCGGAGAAACGCGATGCCCTTGTCGAAGAACTCGCGCTGCTCGCGGATGATGCAGTTCATCACCTTGATCATCGTGCGGCGGCGCTGCTCGATCGTCTGGATCAGCCAGCGCGCCGAGTTGAGCTTGCTCTGGATGTACTCGCGGGTCTTGACCTCGCCATCGGTGCACTCCGACTTCTTCTTCTCGCGCAGGACGCCCTCGTAGGCCGATGCGATGCGCAGCCGCGGCAGGTGCCGGTCGTTGAGCAGCACCACGTACTCCTCGCTCACGCGCTCCACGAGCAGGTCGGGCACCACGTAGCGCGGGTCCTCGGCCGACACCTGGAGCCCGGGCCGCGGGTTCAGGGTCGCGATCACGTCGGCGGCCCCCTGCACGTCCTCCACGGAGCAGCTCAGCTGACGCGCGATCTCGGGGAAGCGGCGGTTCACGAGGTGATCGAAGCGGTCCGCGATGATCTTCCACGGCAGCGTGTCGCGCTCGCCGCGGGCCTCGAGCTGGATGAGCAGGCACTCGCGCAGATCGCGCGCCCCGACCCCGACCGGCTCCAGCGCCTGAATCACGCGAAGCACGCGCTCGCAATCCTCGAGGCTGCGCCCGGTGGCCTGCGCCACGTCTTCGAGCGGCGTGGCGAGCCACCCGCGGTCGTCGAGCGAGCCCACCAGGAACTCGGCGAGCTCCATGTGGTCATCCGGGAGGTTCAGGAAGTGGAGCTGCTCGAGCAGGCTCTCGGCCAGCGTGGTGCGCGTGACCGGGACCTTCTCGAGGAACTCGATCGAGGTCTCGCTCTGGGGCACGAACGCCCGGTCGAATGACCCGTCCTGCAGGTACTCGCTCCAGTCGATCGGATCCTGATCGACCGGGTCCTCGGCCTCCTTCTCGGCGGCCTCATCGGGCGAGTCCTCCTTGGCGAGATCCTCGCTCTCCGTGACCTCGTCCACCTCCTCGAGCAGCGGGTTCTGCATGATCTCCTGCTTCAGGATCTGCTGGAGCTCGAGGGTCGGAACCTGGAGCAGCTTCAGCGCCTGCTGCAGCCGCGGCGTCATGATGAGCGCCGGCCGCATCGTCAGGTTGAGCGAGTGCTTCAGCTCCATGTGCCGATCTCCGCTAGAGTGTGAAGCGCTGGCCCAAGTAGATCTCGCGGGCTCGTGGGTCGTTCGCCAGCTGTTCGGACGTACCGTGGATCAGGATGCGACCCTCGTACATGATGTACGCCCGGTCCGTGATGCGCAACGTCTCGCGCACGTTGTGATCGGTGATCAGCACTCCGATGCCGCGCGTGCGCAGTCGCCCGACGATCTCCTGGATCTCCCCGACCGCGATGGGATCGATGCCGACGAACGGCTCGTCGAGCAGCATGTAGTTGGGCTGCCGCGCGAGCGCGCGCGTGATCTCGACCCGCCGCCGCTCGCCGCCCGACAGCTTGCTGGCCTGGCGGCCGGCGAGATGCGAGAGGTTGAGGTCGTCGAGCAGCGTCCCCAGTCGCTCCCGGCGCTGCGCCGCCGTGAGCGGCATGGTCTCCAGCACCGCCAGCACGTTCTCCCCCACCGTGAGGCGGCGGAAGATGCTGGGCTCCTGCGCGAGGTAGCCGATGCCCATGCGCGCGGCCGCAGCAGGCCCACGATCATGTAGAAGGAGGTCGTCTTGCCGGCCCCGTTCGGCCCCAGCAGGCCCACCACCTCGCCACGCTGGACGTGAAGCGTGACGTCGTTCACCACGCGCCACCGACCGTAATAGCGCACCAGGTTCTCCGCGGTGAGCCCGCCTGTCGGCAGGCTCTCGGTTGGCTCGGCCGTCGGCGTAGCCTGCGGCTCGACCCTCATCGCGTCCCTCCCTGCGGCCCGGTCAACCCGCCCGAGCGCGTGCGCACCTGGGCGCGCACCTTGCTCTTGAACTCGTAGTGCTTGAGCTCGGGATCGCTCTCGAATCCGATCCCGGTGAGCACGTCGCCTGCGCGCTCGACGCGGACCTCCCGATCGGAGCGCACCCTCTGCGTGCGGTTCATGAACCGCAGCTCCTCGGTCGACATGCGCGTGCCCTCGGCGGTCTGGATCACGACGTTGCCGCGCGCCGTCATGTCGCGGCTCAACTGGTCGATCTCGCCCTCGCGGGCGCTCAGCTCGGAGGTCTTCTTGCCCCGGGGGTCGAAGAAGTCCACCCGCACCGCGCGCGCCCCGATGTTGTTGCGCGCGTCGTACATCGCCGCGTAGCGCGCGTACAGCTTCCAGACCGGAGTGCCCTCATCGGTCTCGGTGAGCACGAAGTTGCGAACCTCCTGGTCGGGCAGCTCGCCGGTCGAGCGCACCGGGCTCGTGGACCGCTCTCGACCGCAGCCCCCGAGCAGCGAAACGCATGCAATCAGAATGGCCAGCGTGCGTAGCCGTCCACGCATGCCATGCCGGCCCGTGGGGCACGGGCCTTCGAGAGCGGGAGCCCGGTTCATCGGTCACGGCCCACGCTAGCAAAGGGTATGGGTAGCCGCAAGCACGCTTTGTGCCAGGCGAACTGCACGTTGCAGTCCAAAGAGGTTATCGGGCCTCGTCGGCCCGGCTTCAGCCCCTTAGGCAGTCGTGGAGGTGGAGCACGCCGATCGGGCGGCGCCCTTCGTCCACCACCACCAGCGCCGTGATCGGGCCGGCCGCGCGCTCTTCCATCGCGCGCACAGCCGCCGCCACCAGCGCGTCCTTCGCGATCGTGCTCGGGCTCTTCGTCATCACGTCGGCCGCGCTCAGCGACCAGGGGTCGGCGTGGCGCATCAGGATGCGCTTGAAGTCGCCGTCTGTGACCACGCCCGCGAGCGCGCCGCGCGCGTCCACCACCGTGGTCAGCCCCAGCCGCTTGTTCATGATCTCGAGCATCACCTCGCGCAGCGTTGCGCTTTCGCGCACGCGGGGCACATCTTCGCCTGCGTGCATGCGCTCCTCCACGCGCCGCGCCGCCGCCCGCCCGATCACGCCGCCCGGATGGAGGAAACGGAAGTCCTCCGCCTTGAATCCGCGGGCTTCGAGCAGCGCGACCGCGAGGCAATCGCCCATCACCTGGGCCAGCGTGATGCTGGTGGTGGGCGTGAGATCCATCGGGCAGGCCTCGCGCGCGGGACCTGTGACGAGTGCCGCCTTCGACCGTCGCGCGAGCGCGCTGTCCGGAGTTGCGACCACGCTCAGGAGTGGAATGCCGTGGCGCTCGAGGTACGGGAGCAGCGCCAGCAGCTCGTCGCTCTCGCCGCTCTTCGAGACGAAGAGCGCCACGTCTCCCGGGGTGAAGAGCCCGGCGTCGCCGTGGAGCGCGTCGGCGGGATGCAGGAACACAGCCGGCGTTCCGGTGCTGGTGAGCGTCGCCGCCAGCTTGTGCGCGATGAGCCCGGACTTCCCCACGCCCGACACGATCACCTTCCCGCGGCATGCGCCGAGGATCCCGACCGCTGCGAGGAACTCGTCGCCGAGCTTGCCTTCGAGCGCCTCGATCGCGGCCGCCTCGGTGCGCACGACGGAGCGCGCAAGCGCGAGGAGGTCGGAACGCTCGGCGGGGGCGGGCGGGCCGGGGGCCCGCGCGGGGGCGCGGGCGGCGCCGTTGCCGCGCTCCGCCCGGGCGCGCCCGCCGGACGGCGCGCGCGACACCGCTGCGCCCGCGCGGGCCGAGCGCTTCGCCCCGCGCTTCACTCGACCGCCTCGTAGCGCTCGAGCACGCGCCCCCACGTCCGGTTGTGGCGGAGCAGCATCTCGACCACTTCGCGCACAGCGCCGTGGCCGGCGCGCGCCCGCGTCACGGTGCGCGCGATCTTGCGCACTTCGGGCGTCGCGTCCGCGACCGCGATCGGCCAGCCCACGCGCTTCAAGAGCGGCACGTCGGGCAGATCGTCCCCCACCATCGCGCACTCGCCGAACCGCGCGCCCTCGCGCGCCAGCACCTTTTCGGCCTCCGCCACCTTGTCGCGCACGCCGAGGTAGTTCTCGAGCCGGAGGTCGGTCATGCGCGCAGCGACCGCCTGCGACGCGCGCCCCGAGATCACGACCGGCAGCAGGCCGAGATCGCGCGCCCAATCGAGCGCCAGCCCGTCGCGCACGTAGAAGTTGCGGAAGTCGGAGTCGCGCGTGAAGCCGATCACCCCGTCGGTGAGCGTGGCGTCCACGTCCAGGAACAGGATGCGTACAGCCCCGCGGATCGGAGCGGAGCGCGGGGCCGCGGTCGATGCGGCAGTGCCGCGACGCCGGCGCGGCGGGTGAGCGCGGCGCTCAGGCATGGCTGCGGGCACCGAGCGCCTCGCGCACGCGCAGCGCCTCGTCGAGAAACGCCTCCGCCTCTTCGAGCGGGAGCTGCGTCGCAGCGTCCGACTTCGCGCGCGCGGGGTCAGGATGGGTCTCGAAGAAGAGCCCGTCCACGCCGCATGCCACGGCCGCCCGCATCAGCGGGAGGGCGAACTTGCGCTCGCCCCCGCTTTCCTCACCCCCCGGGCGCTGCAGGCTGTGCGTTGCGTCGTACACCACCGGCCAGCCCAGCTCGCGCATGGTGACGAGCCCGCGCATGTCCACCACGAGATCGTGGTAGCCGAAGGTGGTGCCGCGCTCCGTGAGCAGGATCCGCTCGCAGCCCGCAGACGTGAGTTTTTCCACCACCTGCGCCATGTCGTCGGGTGCCAAGAACTGCCCCTTCTTCACGTTCACCGCCCGCCCGCTGCGGGCCGCCGCCCGGATCAGGCCGGTCTGGCGCGAGAGGAATGCCGGGATCTGGATCACGTCGGCGACCTCGGCGGCCAGCGAGATCTCGTCGTTGTCGTGCACGTCTGTGAGGATCGGGACGCCGGCCCGGGCCTTCACCTGGGCGAGGATCCCGAGCGCGGCCTCCATCCCCAGGCCCTCGAACGAGCGCGCGCTCGAGCGGTTGGCCTTGCGATACGAAGCCTTGAACACGTATGGCAGGCCACGAGCCGCGCATGCCCCCTTCATGTGTTCTGCGACCTCGAGGCGATGACCAGGAGCCTCGCTCCGCCTGCCTCGGCTGTGCTCCCGATCGCGAAGTGTTTCATGTCCGCGCTCCTTTCGAGCTGTGCTCGCCGGTCACAGCACCCGACCGCTGCTCCGCGCCAGCCCCGAGCGATGCATCGAAGCGATCGTCGCCCAGCCGCACCCGGCGGCGCTCGAGGGCGGCGCGCACGAAGTCGGCGAACAACGGATGCGGCTCGTGCGGCCGCGACTTCAGCTCGGGATGGAACTGGACCGCGAGGAACCACGGGTGGTCGGGCAGCTCGATGATCTCGACCAGCTCGCGCCCCACGCACTTGCCGGACAGCACGAGCCCGCGCGACTGGAGCTGCGCCGCGTACTTGTTGTTGAACTCGTAGCGGTGGCGGTGGCGCTCCTCGATCTCGCGCCGTCCGTAGGCGCGGGCGGCCAGGCTCCCCTCCTTCAGCTCGCAGCGGTAGGCGCCCAACCGCATCGTGCCGCCCTTCTCCGTGATCCCGGTCTGGTCCGGCATCAGGTCGATCACCTTCTGCGGGGACTGCGCGTCGAACTCGCTCGAGTTGGCCTCGCGCCAGCCCACGACGTGGCGCGCGAACTCGATGGTCGCGACCTGCATGCCGAGGCAGAGCCCGAGATACGGGATGCCGCGCTCGCGCGCGAACTGCGCAGCCAGGATCTTTCCCTCGATGCCGCGCTCGCCGAAGCCCCCCGGCACCACGATCCCGTCCACGCCCGAGAGCGGCTCGGAAGCGCCTGTCTGCTCCAGCGCTTCGCCCTCGATCCAGCGCACCCGCACGCGCGCGCGATGGGCGGCGCCTGCGTGCACGAACGCCTCGAGAATGCTCTTGTATGCGTCGCGCATGTGCGTGTACTTGCCGACGATCGCGATCTCGCACTGGCGCGCGGGATGCACCACGCGCTCGACGAAGTCGGCCCACGCGCGCAGGTCCGGCTCGTCGGCTGTGAGCCCCAGCTCGCGCACAACGAGCTCGTCGAGCCCGCCGGCGTTGAACACCTGCGGCACCTCGTAGATCGACCCCACGTCGGTCGCCGCGATCACCGCCTCGGTCGGCACGTTGCAGAAGAGCGCGATCTTCTCGCGCACGTCGCTCGCGAGCGGCGCCTCGCTGCGGCACAGCAGGATATCGGGCTGGATGCCGATCTCGCGCAGCTCCTTCACGCTGTGCTGCGTGGGCTTGGTCTTCACCTCGCCCGCCGCCTTGATGAACGGCACCAGGGTGACGTGGATGAAAAGCGTGTCGCGCCGCCGCTCGAGCCGGAGCTGCCGCACCGCCTCCAGGAACGGCAGCGACTCGATGTCGCCCACGGTGCCTCCGATCTCCACGATCTGGACGTCGGCCTCGGTGCTGAGGCCGAGCCCCGTGATGCGGCGCTTGATCTCGTCCGTGACGTGCGGGATCACCTGCACCGTGCGTCCGAGGTAGTCGCCGCGGCGCTCTTTGGAGAGGATCGCGTCGTAGATCTGCCCGGCGGTGATGTTGTGGCTGCGCGTCACCGACACGCCGGTGAAGCGCTCGTAGTGCCCCAGGTCGAGGTCGGTCTCGGCGCCGTCGTCTGTGACGAACACCTCGCCGTGCTGGAACGGGCTCATCGTGCCCGGATCGATGGTGAGGTAGGGATCGAGCTTCTGCAGCGTGACGCGCAGGCCCCGCGCCTTGAGCAGCAGCCCCAGCGAGGCCGCTGCGATGCCCTTGCCGAGCGAGGAGACCACCCCGC
>VBOS01000149.1 GCA_005893185.1 Candidatus Eiseniibacteriota bacterium | reverse complement strand
GAGCGAAGGAGTCTTACGGACCGGCGCACGGTCATAGTGGGGAACTTTTTTGGGGCCCCGAGCCCGCGGTGCAAACGCACCCCCTGCACGACAACACGCATCGCGGCCGGGGCCCATGATTTTGGAATGCTCCATGCGCGCCCAGACCTCACTTGCGTCGCAACCTGTCACAGCCGTGGAGTACGCTCGGCTCGTCTCATGATCACCGCCCCGGCCCGCGTCCCTGAATTCTCTGCCAACCCATACCGGAGGAGCCTGACCAAGGCCCTCCTCGCGACCGCCCTGCTGCTATGCACCGGAAGTTCCGCCTACTCGAGAGACAAGTACCCGCCCGGTCCTCCGTACCGAAATTGTCCGGACACGCTCAGGATCTACGACGTCCAGCAGCCTGACACGCTGCTCGCACCTTGCCACCCGAGGGTTTTCTCCCCGGCCTCCGGGGACACGGTGCTGGGCATCAAGGGCATCATCATCGGATTCGACGCCAAGCCGGCTGCGTACGCCTTCTACATCCAGAACAGCCAGGGCGGTCCCTACAACGGGGTTCAGGTGTTCACGGGCGCCTACAACTGGAAGGCGGTTCCCTACAGCCTCAACCTCGGCGACAGCGTTGCCGTGTACGGCACCGTGCAGGAGTTCCCCAGCCTCAACGGCACGACCGAGATCGAGGGCCCCGACGTCGTCCAGAGCACGAACGACATCGTCATCCGCAAGATCAGCTCGGGGAACCCGCTCCCGCCCTTCCAGGTTCTAACCCCCACGTCGATGAGCTGGATTCCGAGCCCGAACGCGACGAGCGCGATCCAGGAGCAGTGGGAAGCCTGCCTGGTGCGGGTTCGCGGTCAGCTCCGCGTCGGCCGCACCTCGGTTCAGGGCGGGCGTCCCGGGCTTCCCTTCGGCTCGTTCCTGGTCGTGAGCGTGGCGAGCCCGTCGGACAGCACCCTGATCGACGGCAACGCCCTCACCACCTTCACGCCGCCGGCGGTGGGCACGCTGATCGACTCGTTGCAGGGCATCGTGAACCAGGGTCCATCGGGCAACCCGTCGTTCACGTCCTACCGCGTACAGGTCCGCGACAGCGACGACCTGTTCGGACCGTTCGCGACCAGCCTGACGGACGCCTACCCGATCGACGACAGCTTCACCGGCCCGCCGGACGGGCCGCACGCGCTCGGGACCAGCAACACCAGGGTGCGGCTCGAATTCGGGCGGCGCGTGGACGTCGCGACGGCCGAGGACGAACGCAACTACTCGCTCGCCTCGAAGATCGATGGCTCAACCGTGGACCTTGCCACGGTGGAGGGTGGTGGAGGCCACGTGGTGCTGCTCGACATCACCAGCGTCCGGAGGGACGGTGACATCGAGACCGTCACGGCCGGCGGGATCGGGTCGGAGATCTGTCCGGATTGTCTGATGGCGAATCAGAGCCGCACGTTCATCAACGGTGTGCTCGACGTGAAGCAGGTTCAGGCGGCCGACGAGGATAGCCTGACGGTGTGCGTCGACCGGTCGCGCTTCGCGGGCGCCGGGACCTCGCCGGGCACACGGATCACGGTGCGCGGCGTCGGGGTTGGGCAGTTCGGCTCCTTGCAGTACATGGAGGACGCCGACGGCGCCGATCGGAGCGGCATCGCGATCTTCGGTCCCCGCGCGCCCATCGTGGTCGGCAACCGGTACCTGGTCGCGGGGCAGATCCTGGAGTTCGGCGGCGAGACCGAGATCGTGAACAACGTGTTCCTCGGGGACCTCGGGGCCGTCCGGGCGCCTGCGCCGAGGGACGACAAGAACATCACCGTGCTGACGGACCTGACCTGCGACGCGGCTCAGAATATCGACAACGGCGAGGACGAGGAGGGAATGCTGGTCAAGGTCCACGACCTGCGGGTCGCGGAGCGGCGGGCCGTCGGCCAGAGCTTCCTCGCCGCTGGGCCGTGCTGCGCCTTCGAGGACACGATCCTGATCTCGAGCCTGAACACTGTGCTCGACGGCTACGCCCCGCCGGACTCGGGCTCGATCATCGACGTGACCGGCATCCTGCACTTCGCGAGCGGCACGTTCCGCCTCTGCCCCCGGAGTCCGAGCGACGTCGTAGTACACGCGCTCGAACCGCCCCCGATCTCGATGACGTTCGATTTCTCGCCCGGCACGCTCAACCTGGCCTCGCGCGGCAAGTGGGTGACGGGCTTCCTCGAGCCCGCCCTGCCCTTCGAGGCCCGCGACATCGACATTTCGTCGATCCGGCTGAACGGCACGGTGCCGGTGGACCCTGAGGCTCCCACCGTGCTCGGGGACCACGACGGGAATGGCATCCCTGATCTGACGGTGAAGTTCGACCGGCTCGCGGTGGAGCTAGCCGTAACCGAAGGCGACAGCGTTCCGGTCAGGATCAAAGGCAAGCTGGACGGCCACGCTTTCATCGGCACGGATACCATCCGCGTAGGCCGCGGGAGGATCGCGGCCCCGCGGGCCGGCAGCCATCTCGCGGGAGGCTCTGTTGCGCAGGTGCGCTGGGAGACACCGGGCGGTGTCGTGGCAGGACCGGTGAGTCTGCTCTTCTCGCCCGACGGCGGCGTAAACTGGAGCACGATCGCCCGCCAGCGGCCCAACACCGGGAGCTTCGATTGGACGGTGCCGAGCGTTCCGACCGACCAGGCGAAGGTGGCGGTGCTGCTGGAATCCCCCGCTGAGACCGGCGCCATCGTGGAGGGCGTTCTCGGCGTGAGCCCGGCGTTCTCGATCGGGGCCACGGTCGGCGTCGGGGACCCCGCACCGGCGCAGCTCGCGCTGGCGATCCGAGGGGCGATCCCGAACCCGGTCGCGGACGGCCGACTCCGGGTGGAGTTCTCGCTGCGCGACGGAAGCCAAGCCCGCCTTGAACTGATGGATGTGGCAGGGCGACTGTTGCAGGCGCGGCAGGTGGGCACGTTCGGGCCGGGGATCCACGCGCTCGACCTCACGGCAGCCCGAGCCCTTCAACCTGGAATCTACTTCCTCCGGCTCACTCAGGGCGGGAGCGTAGCCCGCGCTCGGGTCGCGGTGCTTCGGTAACGGATCGAGCTGCTTGAGCCCCACCTGGGATCCTCGCGGTCAGCGTGCGTCGAGAATCTGGCGCCATCGATAAAATCCCTCTTGACAGCCTGAGGCATACGCCTCGCCCTTCCTCGCTGAGGCTCCTGTCGGCGGGCATCAGAGCGCCTCGGCCGCGTGCGGACCGCTTGAACTGTTGCGTCCCAGGAAAAATCTCGCGCCGCAGCGTTTCGTGAGCTCTCCGCGGCCCTGAGAGCGCCGCGGACCCTCGTGATACAAGGAAGCGTCGCCCCCGCGGCCCCGTGATCAGACCAGCCCCCGCTGGAGTTCGGGTCATGAACCGCTACTCGCTCACCCACCTCGGCGACGGCGAGTTGAATTGCAGCCTGAAGACAGTCGTCGCGCGGGGACGCGCCTCCGATGCCGATGTCCTCGCTCATATCGCCGAGTTCGACGAGCGCAGGCTCTACCTGCCGGCGGCCTATCCGTGCATGAAGGAGTACTGCATCCGCGAGCTCCGTTTCTCTGAAGACGCAGCCTCCAAACGGGTCTACGCCGCCCGTGCGGCGCGCCAGTTTCCCGCGATCTTCGCGGCGGTGGCCGAGGGACGCTTGCACCTCTCGGGCGTCGTGACCCTGGCGCCCCGATTGACTCCCGAAAACGCCGACGAGCTGCTGGAGGCCGCCACCCACAAAACCCGCGATGAAATCCTTCATCTGCTGGCCGAGCGGTTCCCCAAGCCCGACCTGCCTGCGCGACTGGGAGACACCTCGGCGCCGACCGGGGAGCAGGCTCCGGATCCCGTGGGTGATTACGCGGCCCGGCATGCCCCGGGGCATGTGGAGTCCCCCGGCGGCCAGGCCAGGATCTTGCCGTTGTCGGCGGAGCGCTCCGCCCTCCAGTGCAGCTTTCCCCGGCGGGTCGAGGAGAAGATCCGCTACGCCCGGACCCTGGCGAGCCACCAGCTTCCCTCGGGAGTCCTGGCCACCCTGATCGAATGGTGCGTCGATGCGTTCATCGAGAAGCAGGAGAAGCAGAAGTTCGCGGCCACGGCCCGGCCACGGTCGGGTTCACGGCGCGGAGCCTCCGCCCGCCACATCCCGGCGGCGGTCAAGCGCGCCGTGTGCGAGCGCGATCAGGGCCGGTGCACGTTCGTCAGCGACGCTGGGAAGCGCTGCACGGCGACGTGGAAGCTCGGGTATGACCACGAGGATCCGGTGGCGTGCGGGGGTCAGGCGACGGTGGCGAACCTCCGGCTGCTGTGCCGCGCCCACAATCAGTACGCCGCCGCGTGCGCCTTCGGAACGACGTTCATGAACCACAAACGGCAGGAGGCACGGACCCGGCGAGCCGAGGAGCAACATGCCCCGGGGCATCCTGGACACGGCGCGCAAGGGTCGGCGGCTCGCGGGCGGATGCAGGAGACCCAGCATGCCCCGGGGCATGTTGGTGCACGGGCGCTCGGAGAGACGGACGATCGGGACGTGATCCCCTGGCTGCGGAAGCTGGGCGTCCGGCTGGCGGATGCTCGCCGGGCAGCCGAGGCGTGCGAGAGCATGCCGGAGGCCTCACTCGAGGAACGGGTGCGCTACGCGCTCTCGCTTCTGGCGCCATCCCACCGCAAAGTGGCGGCGCCCCTGCGCAGCTGAGGGGGTCGAATGGAGGTGAGATCTTACGGACCGGCGCACGGTCATGGTGGGGAACTTTTTTGGGGCCCCGAGCCCGCAGTGCAAACGCACCCCTGCACGACAACACGCATCGCGGCCGGGGCCCATGATTTTCTCCTGGAGCGGACCGGCCTCTAGTGCCCGCCTATCGTTTCAGGGGCGGCCCCCAGAACGCGTCGATCCCCATCACGAGTCCCCCGTGCCGAAGTCCGGTCGAGTTGCCCACTAGCTTCACGTCTCTCCCCGTCCGGATATCGACGAGGCGTGTCGTGTCGATGCTGCAGGCGATAAGCAACAGGCCGCACTCCTCGCTGATGCTGTTCCCCGATATCTCTTCGGGGCAGGATTCCGGCCCACAGAGCAGAGTGCGCGTCCCATGCTCCCGGTCGGCCAGGTAGACCGGGTGGAGGGTTCGGGGCGATTCGGGTGGACAATCGCAGTACCGGAACATGGTTCCACGCTGCGAAACCGTGCGCGAGGGGACGAAGTAGAAAGAGAATTCGCAATCTGGAGGCGACTCGACCCGTTTCGGCGCCGTCCGACTGGGGTGACAGGTCTTGCGTCAGGCTGCCCGGCGTCACGGCCGGCGCGCGTCGCATTCTCGATCCCCCGCGCGGGTCCGATTCGAAGCTGGGGCGAAAATCACCCTCGTACCAGCCCCGGCAATCTTCCGTGTCCGCGACGACGAGATGCCAGTCTGTCCCGTTGCGAGATGACTGCCAGAGCTCGTCGCGGCAGTCTTTGTACTCGGGCCGGTCCGGTCCCCCCGGCAGCGGGGCCATGGTCCAGAGCTGCCAGGACGAGCTGTCGGGATTGAACCACCAATCCTCCATCCCCCGGACCTCCGGCAGGCGAACGGCGTGACGCGGCTTCGCCCCGAGCTTCCAATCCACCTCGAAGACCTCGCGGCCGATCCGGTACTCCACCCGGGTCATCGAGGAATCCCAGCGGACGACATCGGGCTGCGCGTGCGTGAGGAACGTCTTGTCGGTCCCGCGAGCCGGATCGTAAATGCGCCACTCTACCTTGCTCAGTGTGCAGGCGAAATAGCAGAGCACCCGGTCGCAATCCGCCGCGGCCGGGTCTGCCGCAGGGGGAGAGGCGAAGCTCAGCGGAGCAAGGAGAACGAGTGGCAGGATTCGCGGCAGCTTCATGCAATCCTTCCGCTCTGCATCGCTCCCCCTCGCTTTGCTCGGCTGAACCCAGCCTACGAACGGCCGGGCCCACCCTCCAAGCCCCGGTCATCGGCACCTCGCTCGCGATATTCCACACGGCCGCGACCCGACAGACGTTGCGAAACTCCCAATTCACACGCAGATGCGCGTTGACCCCTCCCCCCATCCCTGATAGCGTGCGGCGCGCGCCCCGGTAGCTGCCGTGGCCGCATGGAGTTCGTCCTCATCGGGGGAGCAGGCGCTGGCCAAGCAAGCCCTGGGGCTCGTGGAGACGCGCGGACTGGTCGGGGCGATCGAGGCCGCCGACGCGATGTGCAAGACCGCGCAGGTGCGCCTGATCCGCTACGAGGTGACGGCGGCGGCGCTGGTCACGGTCGCTGTGCGCGGCGACGTCGCCGAGGTCGAGGCGGCGGTCGAGCACGGTGCGAGCGCAGCTGCGCGCGTGGGGGAGCTGCTGGCGAAGCACGTGATCCCTGCGCCGGACAGCCAGATGGAAGACTCTCTCGCGGGGCCGGGCGTGTTCCGGACGCCCCGCATGTACTGATCCTCTCGGCAAGGAGCAAGGCATGAACGAAGAAGCCCTGGGACTGATCGAGACACGCGGCTGGGTGGCGATGGTCGAGGCCTCGGACGCGATGGTGAAGGCCGCGCGAGTCCAGCTCGTGCACTACGAGAAGATCGGCGGCGGCTACGTCACCACCATCGTGCGCGGCGACGTGGCGGCGGTGCGCGCAGCCACTGAAGCGGGCGCAGCTGCAGCTGCCAAGGTCGGCGAGGTGGTCTCGGTCCACGTCATTCCGCGGCCGCACCCGATGCTGGAAGACGTGCTCCCGATCCGCGCGACCGGAGCGGCGGCGAAGAAGTAGGAGCGGCCGTGATCCTGGCGGAAGTGCTGGGGACGGTGGTCTCGACCCGGAAGGACTCGCACCTGCTCTCGCTCAAGCTGCTGCTGGTGCGCGAGGTGGACGGGAACTTCAAGCCCACCGGGAACCACGTGGTGGCGGCGGACGCGGTCGGCGCCGGGACCGGCGAGCTGGTGCTGGTGGCGCAAGGCTCTTCGGCGCGCATGACGGAAATGTCCCGCGAGAAGCCGGTGGACGCCGTGATCTGCGGCATCGTGGACGCGGTCGAGATCGGCGGCAAGGACGGAGCGGCGCATCGAAGCCATCGTGGCCGACGTGCTCGAGCGGCTCGAGAACGGCAGGCCCGTGGGCAAGCCGGGGGCCGAGCCGCTGCTCGGCATCCACCCCGACCTCGAAACTGCGGTCAAGTCCGCCCGCGCGGCATTCGAGGCCTATGAGCGCACCCCGCTCGAGACCCGCAAGCGCATCCTCGCTGCCGCGCGCGAAACCCTGGCTGCCAACTACAAGACGCTCTCGGAGCTGGCGGTCGCCGAGACCGGTCTGGGGCGGGTCGAGGACAAGATCCTCAAGAACAAGCTGGTCACCGAGAAGACGCCGGGCACCGAGGACCTCGAGCCGTTCACCTGGACGGGCGACCACGGGCTCACGCTGATGGAGCGCGCGCCCTACGGCGTGATCGCGGTGATCACGCCGGTCACCAACCCCAGCGAGACCGTGATCAACAACGGGCTCTCGATGATCACGGGCGGCAACACCGCGGTCTTCTGCCCGCACCCCAACGCGCGCAAGGTCTCGAACCTGGCGGTGGACCTCATCAACCGCGCGGCCCGGCGCGCGGGCTCGCAGCTCCCGCTGCTGCACTCGGTGGAGCAGCCGACGCTCGAGATCGCCCAGGCGCTGCTCAAGTACAAGGGCATCCGCTTGAACGTTGTGACCGGCGGGCCGGCGGTGGTGCGCGAGGCCCTGAACGCGGGGAAGAAGGCGATTACGGCCGGGCCCGGCAATCCCCCGTCGGTGGTGGACGAGACCGCGGATCTCGACCGGGCGGCGCGCGACTTGATCGCAGGCGCATCGTTCGACAACAACGTGATCTGCACCGACGAGAAGGAAGCGATCGTGGTCTCGATCGTGGCCGACCGGCTGAAGGAGGCGTTCGCGCGCGCGGGCGCAGTGATGCTCCAGCCGCACCAGACCGAGAAGCTGCGCGGCATGCTGCTCGAGAAGGAGCAGGGTCCGCGCAAGTACGCGGTGATCAATCGCAAGTACGTGGGGAAGAACGTGCACGAGATCCTCGGCGAGGCCGGGATCCCGTGCGATCCTTCGCGACGGCTCGCGGTCTGTGAGGTGGACAACGACCACCCGTTCCTGTGGACCGAGATGATGATGCCGGTCTACCCGATCACGCGGGTGCGCACATGCGACGAGGCGATCGACTTCGCGATCGCGGTCGAGCACGGCTACCGCCACACCGCCTCGATGCACTCGCGCAACATCGACAAGCTCTCGAAGATGGCGCGGGCCTGCGACTGCTCGATCTTCGTCAAGAATGGGCCCAACTTCGCGGGCCTGGGATTCGGGGGCGAGGGGCCGACCAGCTTCACGATCGCGAGCCCCACGGGCGAAGGCATGACCACCGCGCGCAGCTTCACGCGCATCCGGCGCTGCACCCTGGTCGACCACTTCCGGATCGTGTGATGCCGGTCGCGATCGCCGCCATCGAGACCAGCAGCATCGCCCAGGGCACCGTGGTCGGCGACGCCATGGTGAAGACCGCCGAGGTCGAGCTGCTGGAAGCCCGCACGCTCTCGCCCGGCAAGTACTGGGTGCTGATCGGCGGCGAGGTCGGCCCGGTGCGCGCATCGTTCCGGCGCGGCGTGGACGTGGCCGGCGAGACGCTGCTCGATTCGCTCTTCATCCCCAACATCCACGAGAGCGTGCTCCAGGCTCTGGCCGGCACAGCTCCCAAGGTGGACCACGACGCGCTCGGAGTGATCGAGACCATGACAGCTGCCGCCACGATCGTGGCGGCCGATCAGGCCGCCAAGGCCGCCCACGTGGTGGTGCGCGACATCAAGCTCGCCAACGGGCTGGGCGGCAAGGGTTATTTCTACGTCTCGGGCGCGGTTCACGACGTGCAGGCCGCGATCGAAGCGGGACGCGACGAGGCCGTGAAGCGCGGGCTGCTCACGCGCTCGGTGGTGGTGCCGCGGCTCCACGCGCAGATGAAGGCGAAGATCCTGGGGGCGACGGCCGAGCGATGATGCCGGCGACGATGCCCGCATGAGATTCGCGCGCGTGATCGGAACGGTGGTCTGCACCGAGAAGGTCCCATCGTGGAAGGGGCACCGGCTCCTTCTCCTGCAGCCGACGGACACGTCGGGCGGGGACCAGGGGCGTCCGTTCGTGGCGGTGGACCTGGTCTCGGCCGCGCCCGGTCAGCAGGTGTTCTACGTGCGCGCCCGGGAGGCGGGGATGGCGCTCCCGAACACCGACAATCCCGCCGATGCAGCGATCGTGGGGATCGTGGACCACCTCCGCGAGGAGAAACTCGATCCCGCGCCGCCGGGACGCGCGGCCGGGCCCACGTCGGGCCCGCCTCCGGCAACCGGGCCCGCTCCGTCGACGGGAGCCGCGAGATGATCACGGCGCGGGTGGTGGGGGAGGTGGTCGCCACGATCAAGCACGGTGACCTCGCGGCCCACAAGCTGCTTCTCGTCCAGCCGGTGGACGTGGCAGGCAGCCCGAAGGGCCAGCCGATGCTGGCGGTCGACGTGGTGGACGCGGGCGTAGGCGATCGCGTGCTGGTGGTGGACGAAGGCAACAGCGCGGCGCAGGTGCTGCGCCGCCCACGCGGCGCGATCCGCACGGTCGTGGTGGCTACATTGCGGTCGCGCATTTCGCGCCGCGAGGCGCGGGAGGCGTGGGGAGGCCGCGCGAGGAGGGACGATCCCGATTTTCGAGTACCACTGCGCATCGTGCGGGAAGCGCTTCGAGAACCTGCAGGCGCGCGCGGACGAGGCAAGCCCGCCGTGCCCGCACTGCGGGGCGCGCGAGGTCCAGCGGCAGCTCTCCGCGTTTGCGGTCGTGGGCCAGCGGCCGGAGAAGGCTCCGGGCCCATGCGGCTCACCGGATTGCGTGTGCCGGCAGCAGTGAGCACCACAGGGCGAAACCCGAAATCCTGAGGAGGGACCCCATGACGAAGGCCGAGCTCGTGGAGACGATCGCGACGGAAACCGGCGTATCGAAGAGCCACACAGGCATCATCGTGCAGGAGCTCTTCCAGGTGGTGAGCCAGGCGCTCACCGAGGGCAAGCATCTCGAGATCCGCGGCTTCGGCACATTCAAAGTGCGCGAGCGACGGGCGCGACGGGCGCGCAACCCGCGCAGCGGCGGCGAGGTGATGGTGCCCGCCAAGCTCGTTCCGCTCTTCAAGCCCAGCAAGGAACTGAAGGCCCAGGTCCTGGGCAGCGTGGAACCGGAAGAGACCGTGGTTCGGTAGGTCGCTCGACGAAACCGCGACAAGGAGATCCGATGGGCTCGGGAAAGAAACGCAAGCGCAAGAAGATCGCGACCCACAAGCGAAAGAAGCGCCTGCGGAAGAACCGTCACAAGAAGCGGATCCGGTAGGACCCATCCGGCGCGCGACCGGGCCCAAGGGCGGCCGCGCGCCGGGAATTCTCGCTCCATCGCGGTCATGGGCTGCGGGTCGCCGGGCTGCCGCTATCGGACCGTGTCCTGCCGGAGTTCATCGAGGCCCTGCCTCGCTCGTGCATCCTCCGGAGATAGAGCCAGCGCGGTCGAGAGCTCGCGGCGGGCCTCATCCAGGCGACCGACGCGCGCCAGCGCCAGGCCCAGGTCGCGGTGGGCGTCCGCGTAATCCGGCTTGATCCGCACCGCCTCCGAATAGGCGCGGATCGCTTCGCTCGTCTTGCCCCGGCGTTCCAGCACCATGCCGATGGTGTACCGCGTGGCCGCCCGATCAGGCTCGAGCCGCTCCGCGATCAAGAGGTGGTCGTAGCCTTCATCGACCTGCCCGCGGTCGATCAGAAGGCTTCCCAGGAGGAAATGGGAGCCGGACCGCCTGTCGGCATGCCGGGAGCGCTTCATCGGAGCGTCCCGCCATTCGCAATGCCATCGCCAGGGCCAGGTGACCGAACCCGTAGCTCGAATCGATGCGCACGGCCTCGTAGAACTGCGAGAGCGCTTCGTCGCCCCGCCGATCCGTCAGGTACGCCATGCCGAGATTGGTATGCGCGCGGGGATTCGCGGGGCGTTTGGCCACCGTATCGGTCCAAATGGCGATGGCGCTGCGGTAGTCGAAGTTCCGGGCGATCGTCCGTGCCGTGAAGAGGCCGACGATGGACAGCAGCGCCAGGACGGCGACGATGCTGCGAGTCGCGGCGGGCCAGTCGAACCTCCGCGCCAGGGCGACGGTCACCTCGTATCCCCCCCACACGCCGAGGACCGTCACTGCCGCGAGCGGGAGGTAAAGGCGATGCTCGAACGCCGGATCGGCGATCGGGATCACGCTCGAGGTCGGCGCGAGGACGAGAAAGAACCAGACGCCGAGGAAGCCAAGCCGACTTCGCTTCCAAAGCGCCCAGGCCGTGAGCGACACCAGCGCCGCGATGGTGACGGCCGGCGCCACGATGGCGCTCGCGGTCCGGGCGATCGGCCAGTCGTAGTCGAGGCACAGCGGTTGTGGCCACAGACAGAGCCGAAGGTAGTGAACGATGACGCCGGGCTCGGTGCCCGCGTAAAGGACCGGTGTCACCCCAGATACGCCGAGGCCCGCGCTGGTTCGCCACTCCTGAGGTCCGTTCGCGAACAGGAGCGGCATCAGGCCCAGAGTCGCGAACAAGCCGAAGTACAGGCCGCGTCGCGCATCCCACAGCTCCCGGAACGAGCGAGCGAGGAACATGCGGTCGTAGATCAAGATCGCGACCGGCGCCGTCACCATCACCGGCTTGCTTCCCATCCCCAGCGCGCATGAGGCCACGCTCACGACGTACCAGCGCCATGCCCGTGCGGAGTCGGCGCCCCGAATCGCCCCGTAGAGGGTGATCAGGTAGAACAGGCTCGCCAGCGACTCCGAGCGCTGGATGACGTAGGTCACAGCCTCCGTCTGCAGCGGGTGAACGATCCAGATCAGTGCCGAGGCGATAGCGAGCCCGGCGGCTGCCGGGCGATAGCGATCGCGAAGTTCGATGCTCGCGAAGGTCCGATGGACGATGCCCAGGAGCACGAGCCCCGCGAGAACGTGGATGGCCACGTTCATCGCGTGGTAGCTCCAGGGATCGAAGCCGCTCACTGCGTAATTGGCCGCGAGGGAAAGCTGCACGATCGGCCGACCCGTGTGCGCCATCGCCTCCCACGGTGGCCACAGGTGGCGGATCTGTGGATTCCTCAGGATGTGAGGCTGGTCGTCGAACAGGAATGGGGTTTCGAAGGAATTGTGATACGCGATGATCGCCGCCCCCGTCACGACGAGCGCCGCCATGAGACCTCCCGTGACGGGACGGCGCGGGGGCGTCGCGCGAGCCCGGCGCTCATTTCTGGCGGCCGGCCTCGAGCTCTGGGAGCGGATTCGGTGCTCGCTCAAGATCTCCGATTATGTCACAGCCGGTCCCGGGCGGCGCCGCGGGCGCAGAGTGAAGTAGCCTCGATCCTCGATCACATCAATGGACCCGGGGCCGGTCCCTCGACTCGGACTGGACGACACGCGCCGAGGGGTCGATACCTCTGGCATGAGCCTCCGACCGTGGCCGCGGCAGATCGCGATTTTCGCCTTCCTGGGCGCGACGTTCGTGGGTCCGGCCCTGCCGGCGGCGCCGTCATGCCCGCCCCAAGGTACCGGGCCGACTGCCCGTTCCCGCGCCCTCAACCGGCTCAAGAATCGCGACGCCGCGCCCGCAGCTGCCCAGATCGATCACGCCATCACGCTCGAGGCCATGGTCGCCCCGGGCCAGGACAAGTCGCGCTTCTCCTCAGGCAGGGGCGCGATCGCAGATGGCTACGTGGACACGGTCTACGTCGGCGGCATCGAGAGTGCCAACTGCGAAGCGACGAGCCCCGCCGGGCGCGACACGCACATCGAGCTTTCGCTCGATGCGCAACGCTCCCGGCCGGATCAGCGGGTGATCGTCGAGGTGACTCCACGATGGCGGCGTAAGGTTCACGCGCAGGGCAAGGACTGGTCCACAGCTGCGCTCGCGGCCGCGCTCACGCGCCATCGTGTGCGCGTGACCGGATGGATGATGTTCGACTACGACCACGCCCCGGAGTCGCTCAACACCGGGAAGCCGGGCAAGACCATCTGGCGCGCGACCGCTTGGGAGATCCACCCCGTGACGGTCATCGAGGTCCTCGGCGCGTCGCCGGTGGCCGGGGAATCGTCGCGCTAAAGCCGCGCCCTCTCGGGCCTCAAGCCCTGGATTGCGCGCCGTTCACGACCGGCACGGTCCGCCTCTCGAAGCGCCGACTCAGATCGGAGAGGTAGACGAGCCCCAGAATCGCTCCGCCGGCCGCCCAGTCCAGCGTGTCGAGCATGGCCCCGAGTGGGGTCATCACCACCGGCCCGGACGCCAGCCGGAGGAGCAACGTGGCTGTCATGGATGCGATGTACAAGCGACGGGCGAACCACCAGTAGTTGACGAGCCCGATCCAGGCTGTGATTGCGCATGCCGCCGTCAGGCCCCACAGCCACAGCATCCCGAATTGCCGGAAGCTGGGGTGCCCCGACCCGCCGACGAATTCCCGCAGGGGCGAAGGAAGCGTCCACTGGAAGAAAGCCTCCACTCCGCATACCGAGAACGCCAGAAACGCGTCCGTTGCGACCAGCACGACCAGCGTCCTTTCCTTGCTCATCGCGAACCTCCGGGTGGTGGGAATGAGTGCCCTCCCGGGCCGGGAGCACATTGCCCTCGTTGACAATACGGCGGGCCGGTCAGGAGGTTGCATGCGGCCTCCCGCGTGGGGCTGGAGCGCGAACTGCGAGCGGCCCGGCGCATCGCGGAGGAGGGGCGCATCAAGGACGCATTCGAGCGCGTGCGCGAGCGGGAGGGACCGCCTCGATACGGGCTGGCGAATCGGCGATGCGCTCGCCTTGGAGCGGAATGACGTAGACTTCCGCGCCGGTGCGGTCTTTCATCGGAACGGGGAGCCCTAGCAGTACGCGTGCTCGACATGGCCGGCGTGGGCACGCAAATCGGGGGCGAGAGGGCCAACGGATGAGAAAGAGGACGGAACGAGGGCAGTTTCGGGGTTCGAGCGCGCAGCGGGTCTCCAGGGAGGGGACCCGCAAGCCGTTGGCGAACATGGAGGCTAGGCGACTTCTCGGGCGCGCTGTGAAGACGCACGGCCGCTGGATGTTCGATCCCGCGCGCCGCATGCGTCCGGGCATCGTCCCCCTCACCTGGAAGCGCGCGCACGAGCCCGAAGACGGCGACTTCGTCATCGCCGAGATCACGGAGGACGACCGCGCGTTCCTGATCGAGGTGCTGGGCGTCGAGGACCGCCCGGCGTGGGACGACGCGGCCGTCGCATCGCAGTTCCGGCTGCGCCAGCGTTTTCCCGCCGCGGTCGAGCACGAGGCGGAGGCGTTTTCGGAGCCCGGCGCCAGCGACCTCAACGGCCGCGCCGACATGCGCGAGCACCTGGTCTTCACGATCGATCCCGAGGACGCGCGCGACCACGACGATGCGCTCTCGATTCGTGCGCACGGCCACGGGCGCTATGCGGTCGGCATCCACATCGCCGACGTCTCCCACTACGTCGCCGTCGGCTCCTCGCTCGACGCCGAGGCGGAGGCGCGCGGCACGAGCTGCTACCTGCCGGGCGGAGTGGTGCCGATGCTGCCCGAGAAGCTCTCCTCCGACCTGTGCTCGCTGCGGCCCGATCGCGACCGGCTGGCGCTCAGCGTGATCGCCGATCTCGACACGCAGGGCGTGCTCCACGGATGCCGCTTCGAGGAGACCATGATCCGGAGCCGCCACCGCCTCCACTACGGCGAGGTGCAGGAGGCGCTCGAGGGCAAGCGCCAGCTTCCGACGTCGCTGATGCATGCGCTCGAGCACATGCGGGCGCTCGCCCGCGCCCTGCGCCGGAAGAGGCTCGGGTCGGGCGCGCTGGATCTCGACGTACCGGAGACCAAGGCGTGGGTGGACGAGCAGGGCGAGCCGGCAAGGCCGGCATGCTCTACCGCGTGCACGAGCCGCCGCAGGCCTCGAAGCTCGCCGAGCTGGACACGATGCTCGGCGTGCTCGGCCTGCCGCGCATCGGCCATCCGCACGAGCCGGCGCGGGCGCTCCAGAGCCTGCTGGCAGCACCTCTCGATCCCGCGCACCGCCGGCTCCTCCACCGGCTGGTGCTGCGCTCGCTCACCAAGGCGCGTTACCTCGAGCGCGACCTCGGCCACTTCGGACTCGCCACCCGCGAGTACTGCCACTTCACATCTCCGATCCGGCGCTACCCGGACCTCCACAACCACCGCCGCGTCCGGGAATGGATCCGCGGCAGGAAGAGCGCGGCCTGGGACCCGGTAGCGCTCGAGGCCCTGGCCGCGCGCTGCAGCGCCACCGAGCAGAACGCGGCCGACGCCGAGCGCGAGGCGGTCAAGGTCAAGTGCCTGCGCCACCTCGCGACGAGACTCGGCGAGCGCGCTTCGGGTATCATCACCGGGTTCGTGCCCCGCGGGTTCTTCGTCGAGCTGGACGACGTCCCCGCCGAGGGCTTCGTGAGGATCGGAGAGTATCTGGACGATCACTTCGTCCTGGAGCCGTCGGGGGTCCGGATGTCGGGTCGCCGGACCCGCAAGCGATTCACCATGGGAGACGCCGTGGCCGTGATCGTGGCCCGGGTGGATGTGCCCGCCCGCGAGTGCGATCTGGCCTTGGTCGTGCCGGAGCGGCGAGGCCGTCGCCGCCACCACGGGAGGAATTCATGAAGAAGAAGCGGAGCGCGCGGCGCATCGAACGGCGCCGCAGTACGCGCGCGGACGCGCGGCTCAGCATGCGTGTGGAGGCTGCCCCTTCGGAAGGGGAGCGCACCCAGATCGTGACCGAGACCCACAACATCTCGGCCAACGGCGTCTACTGCACATCGCTGCACTACCTGGCGCCGGCCTCCAAGGTGGCGCTCACGATCGTGCTGCCGCGCCTGCCCGGCATGCCGGGGGCGAAGGAGCTGATCAAGTGCGATGGGATCGTGGTGCGCTGCGAGCCCCCGGCGAAGCGCGGCGCGAAGGGTTTCGAGCTGGCCTGCATGTTCTCGGGGCTCGACGACCGCAGGCGCATGCTGCTCGAGGAGTTCGTGACCTGGCGCAACCTCCAGGCGCTGCGCGCGGCGGCGAACCGCGGGAACGGGCAACGCCCGGCCGCGCGCGCGCGGACCGCGAAGCGCAAGGTCGCCCGCGCCGCCCGCGGAGGCACGGCGAGCCGGACGGTGCACTGATCTTCGCCATGCGCCTGATCGTTCACCCGGGCGCACCGCTCGAGGGCTCCGTGCGCCCACCGGGCGACAAGTCCATCACTCACCGTGCGTACGTGCTGGGGCTGGTGGGCGAAGGACTGACGGTGGTTGAGAGTCCCAACCCGGGCGCGGATTGCGGCGCGACCCTGGCGTGCGCGGCGCGGCTGGGGGCCGCGTGCGATTCCTTCGCCGCGGGCGTAGAGGCACGCGTCGAGATCCGCGGCTGCGCGGGAGACCTGATCGAGCCCGACCGCGTGCTCGAGTGCGGCAACTCGGGCACAACGCTGCGGCTCATGGCCGGCGTGCTCGCTGCCCAGCCCTTCCTGGCTGTGCTCTCGGGCGACGAGTCGTTGAACCGCCGCCCGGTGGCGCGCGTGATCGAGCCGCTGCGACGCATGGGAGCCACGCTGACCGCGCGGGACGGCGACCGGCTGCCGCCGCTCGTGGTCCGCGGGGGCCGGCTCAACGGCATCCGCTACGACCTGCCGGTGGCGAGCGCCCAGGTCGCGTCCTGCGTTCTGCTCGCCGCGCTCAAAGCCGAGGGTGAGACCGAGGTCACGTTGCCGGGCCCGGCGCGCGACCACACCGAGCGCATGCTGCGCGCCTTCGGCGTGAAAGTTGAGAGCACGGCGCGCAACGGCAGCGGCCCGCGGCTCCGGCTCGCCGGCCCGGCCCGCCCGCGCGCGACGCGACTGCGGGTGCCGGGCGATTTCTCGGCGGCGGCCTTCTTCCTCGCCGCCGCCGCCGCGACACCGGGTGGTTCCGTGACCGCGCTCGGCGTCGGGCTCAACCCCACGCGCACGGCGCTGCTCGATGCGCTCGTGCAAATGGGTGCGCGCGTCGAGGTCCGCGCGCTGCCGGAAGCGGGCGAGGAGCCGGTCGGCGACATCACCGTGACCGGGCCCGAGCGGCTGCTCGGCATCGAGCTGCCAGCTGAGTGGGTGCCGCGGATGATCGACGAGATCCCGGCCTGGGCGATCGCGGCTGCGACCGCCGCGGGCCGCTCGCGCCTCTCGGGCGCAGCTGAGCTGCGGGTCAAGGAGAGCGACCGATTGGCGCTGCTCGCAGCCAACCTCGGAGCCCTCGGGATCGTGGTACGGGAGCGGCCGGACGGTCTCGAGATCGAGGGCGCTACGGTCGCGGGCGGCGCCGTTCGAACGGGCGGCGATCACCGCATCGCGATGGCCTTCGCTGTGCTCGGCACACGCGCGGCTGGCCCGATCGCGATCGACGACGCCTCGAGCATCGCGACTTCGTATCCGGGGTTCGCGGATGCGCTCACAGCTCTCGGCGGGCGGATGGAGCCAGCTGCGACGTCAGCCCGCGAGCCGGCGAGCGGCGGCCGCAGACCCACGGGCCCAGCTTCCGCCGCGACATCCGGACCCGCGACGGGACGAGGGCGCGCGTCATGAGCTTCGTCGTCACGATCGACGGGCCGGCGGGCGCGGGCAAGAGCACGACGGCACGCGCGGTCGCAGCGCGGCTCGGCTTCCACTATGTGGACACAGGCGCCCTCTATCGCGCGCTGGCGCTCAAAGTGCAGGAGAGCGGCGTCTCGCCCGACGACCCGGCGGCGGTGCGACGCTGCATCGAGAGCGCGCAGGTGGACCTCTCCGGCTCGCCCGATCACACGCATGTGTGGCTCGACGGCCGCGACGTGAGCCGCGAGATCCGCACGCCGGCCGTGAGCGAGCTGTCCTCGCGCCTGGCCGCGATGCCCGATGTGCGGGCTCGGCTGGTCGAGACGCAGCGGGCGCTCGCCCTGCGCGGGCCGCTGGTGGCCGAGGGGCGCGACCTGGGCACGGTCGTGTTCCCGGCGGCCGAGGTCAAGATCTTCCTCGATGCGAGCGTAGATGAGCGGGCGCGCCGCCGGGCCCGCGACCTCCAGGAGCGCGGGATCGCCGCCTCGCTGGACGAGGTCCGGGAAGAGATCGTGCGCCGGGACCGCCGGGATCGCGATCGAGCCCAGAGCCCACTGCGACCCTCCGACGACGCGAAGGTGATCGATACCACCGAGATGGACCTCGAGCCGCAGGTCGAAGCCGTGCTGGCCGTTGTGACCGCGCATCCCGCCTGCCCGCGGGTCGAGGAAAGCCGGTGAGGCCCGAGGACAAGGCGCCCGAGCCCAGGGACGCTCGCGGCGCGCGGCCCGGGGGGGCGCCCGTGGCCTCTGCCCATTGCGGGCCGATGCCCCGTCACGGGCAGGCCGTTAGGAGTTTTCGTGCCCGCGTACTATAGTGCCGTCCGGTCTCTGGCAAGCACCACCTTCGGGTTGATCTCCGGCTGGGAAGTGAAGGGCCGCGAGAACGTTCCGCGACAAGACGGTCTGATCGTCGCGTGCAACCACATCTCGTTCTGGGATCCACCGATGGTGGGTGCTGCCTGTCCGCGGGAGCTGAGCTTCCTCGCGAAGGAAGAGCTGTTCGCGACGCCGCTGCTCGGCCCGCTCATTCGGTCCCTCAACTCCATTCCGATCCGGCGTGGCGTGGCGGACCTGAGCGGGATGAGCCGAGCGATCGAAAGGATCGCAGGCGGCGGCGCGCTGCTGATGTTTCCCGAAGGCAGCCGGATGCGAGACGGCGAGCTGCACCCGGGGAGACCGGGAGTGGGCATGATGGCCGTGCACGCGGACGTGCCGATCGTGCCGAGCTTCATCTCGGGCAGCAATCGCCCGGGCATGTGGTGGCGCCGCGGCGTGCGGCCGCGCCTGTGGTTCGGGCGCGCGCGCCCGTGGCGGGATCTGGCCGGCGAGGAAGGCGATCTCACGCCTGGACGTGCCCTCTACCAGCGGGTGGCGGAAGCTGTGATGCGCGAGATCGCGGCCCTCAAGAGCGGGCAAATGGCATCGGCTTCACGTGCCGCGGCGGGAGACCGCCGCAGCCAATCTTCATAGACCGAGGAGGCTTCAGAACTCATGTTGGACACGAGTGAGGAAACCCTTACCCCCGTGGCGGTCGCAGCTCCGCGGGCACCCGCGACACCTCCGACGCCGCTGAACGCCGAGGAGGATGACGAGCTCTCGCCCGAGACGCGGGCCGAGATGTTCGGCAAGTACGAGGAGTCGATGCGATCCATCGGCGAGGGCGAGATCGTGCGCGGCACGGTCCTCGCGGTGGACGAGAAGGAAGTGCTGGTGGACGTGGGATTCAAGAGCGAGGGCGTGATCTCGCTCGCCGAGTTCCCCGATCCCTCCAGCATCAAGGTCGGCGCCTTGATCGATGTGTTCCTGGAGAAGATGGAGAACCAGGACGGCCTGGTCGTGCTCTCCAAGCAGCGCGCCGACTTCGTCCGGGTCTGGGATCGCGTCAAGGAAGCCCACGACAGCGGCCAGGTGGTCGAAGGCAAGCTGGTGCGCAAGATCAAGGGCGGCGTGGTCGTGGACCTCTACGGCGTCGAGGCCTTCCTGCCGGGCTCCCAGATCGCGCTGCGCCAGGTCCAGAACGTGGACGCGATGCTGGGCCAGAACGTCTCGGTCAAGATCATCAAGCTCAACAAGCGGCGCCGCAACATCGTGGTCTCGCGCCGCGCTGTGCTCGAGGAGGAGCGGGACCGGCTCAAGTCCTCGATCCTCAAGGACCTCGCCAAGGACCAGATCCGTGAAGGCCAGGTGAAGAACATCACCGACTTCGGCGCGTTCGTGGACCTGGGCGGCATCGACGGCCTGCTCCACATCACCGACATGTCGTGGGGGCGGGTCGCGCACCCCAGCGAGCTGGTGAAGATCGGCGACCGCGTGCGGGTCAAGGTGCTCAACTTCGATCCCGAGAAGGAGCGCATCTCGCTCGGGCTCAAGCAGCTCGAGGCCTACCCGTGGGAGGGCGTCGAGGACAAGTACAAGATCGGCGACCGCATCAAGGGGCGCGTGGTTTCGATCACCGACTACGGCGCGTTCGTCGAGCTGGAGAGGGGCGTCGAGGGGCTGGTGCACGTCTCCGAGATGTCCTGGACGCGCCATGTCCGCCATCCCTCGAAGGTGGTGAACATCGGGGACATCATCGACGCGGTGGTCCTCAAGGTGGACAAGGCCAACGAGAAGATCTCGCTGGGCCTGAAGCAGACCGAGCCCGATCCGTGGCTCACGCTCGATCAGAAGTACCCGCCGCGCACGCGCGTGAAGGGCAAGGTCCGCAACCTCACCAACTTCGGCGCGTTCGTGGAGCTGGAGGAGGGGATCGACGGGCTGGTGCACGTCTCGGACATGTCGTGGACCAAGCGCGTCGCCCACCCCAGCGAAGTGCTGAAGAAGGGCGACACGGTCGAGGTCGTGATCCTCTCGATCGACAAGGAACACCGCCGGATCAGCCTCGGCCTCAAGCAGGTGAGCGACGACCCGTGGCCCGAGCTGGCCGAGCGGTTCCCGGCCAGCATGGAGGTGAAGGGCTCGGTCATCCGGCTCTTCGACCGCGGGGCGATCGTGGACCTCGGCGACGGGATCGAGGGCTTCATCCCGCTCTCCCAGATCGGCATCGACGACCTGAAGCGTCCGGGCGACGCCTTCGAGACCGGCGAGGAGCTGACGATGAAGGTGACGCGGGTGGACGTTCCCAACCACCGGCTGATCCTGAGCGTCAAGGCCTGGCTTGGCGAGCAGGACGACATCGCGCTCGCGGAGTGGACCTCGAAGCGCAACCAGGTGCGGGCCCGGATCGCGGCCAACCCGCCGGTGGAAGAGCCGCCGGCGGAGCCCGTGAAGTCCGGCAAGAAGAAGGGCGGGGCCACGGAGGTGGCCGAGGAGTAGGCGAAGCCTCGCGGACCTCAGGCGGGACGAGACGAAGCGGGCGCGGCTCTCACGGGCCGCGCCCGTGAGCAGCGGCAAGGGGCCGGACGACGGCGCCGGCCTTCCCGGGTCCTAGGGCACGATTCGCGTGCTTGGATCCTGCATGGGCACGCCGTAGACTCACGCACCCATGTTCCCGGCAGCGATCCACATCCTGCTTTCGCTGCTCGCGGCCCCCTCCTTCGGCCCGGTCTCCAAGCCGCTTCGTGAGCTGCTCGATGCGCGGCCGGCCGACAGCCTGGTCGCGCCTCTCAGGAAGTTCGAGAGCGAGCACGCGCAGGCGGCCGAGGCCGGCGAGGCGGCGTACGTGCTCGGGGAGTTGCACTTCGCGCGCGGCGAGTACCGCCAGGCCTGCGACGCCTTCGGGCGCGCGGCCGCCCGGCTCGAGGCCGGAAGGCAGGCGGCAGCGCGCTACTGGACCGGGCTCTCCTGGCTGGCGCTCAAGCAGCCCGAGCAGGCGCGAACGGCGCTCGAGGAGGTGGCGCAGTCGGACGCCGACTTGCGCGCGCAAGCGATGCTGGGCGTGGCGTTCGCGTGGGAGATGTTGGACAAGCCGGACCAGGCGCTGCAGGCCGTCGAGAGCGTGCTCGCGCGCTCGCCGGGAGAGGCCGGCCCAGCTGCGCTCGAGCGCCTGATCGCCCTGGCCGATCGTTTGGAGCGCCCCGACGTCGCGCGCCGCGCCCGCGAGCGGCTGCGCCGCGAATACCCGCGCAGCATCGAGGCTGCGCTCGCATCGTTGCCCGCCACGGCCGCGCCGCCTCCGGCGGCCGCCGACGGCCAGATGTCGGTCCAGATCGGCGCGTTCGCGGATCCCGCGCGCGCGAAGACGCTCGTGGAGTCGGCGCGGCACGCGGGATTCCCGGATGCCACGGTGGTCGAGCGCGGAGATGGCGACTCCCGCATGCACGTGGTGACGCTCGGCGTGTTTGGCTCGCGCGAAGAGGCGCGCCGCGCCGGTGAGCGTGCCGCCGCCGCGCTGGGCGTCACCTACCAGGTGACCAAGTTCCCGTGACCCGCGCTGCTTCCTCCTCTGCCGCGCGCACGCCGCTCATGGAGCAGTACGCGCGCGTCAAGGCCGAGCATCCGGACGCGTTCCTGTTCTTCCGGCTGGGCGACTTCTACGAGATGTTCTTCGAGGACGCCGTCCGGGGAGCCCAGCTCCTCGGTCTCACCCTCACCTCGCGCAACCGGCAGGATCCCGAGCCGATCCCGATGTGCGGCGTGCCCTGGCATCAGCGCGACGCCTACGTCGCGCGGCTGCTGCGCCTCGGACACAAGGTCGCGATCTGCGACCAGCTCGAGGACCCGGCGAGAGCGAAGGGCCTGGTCCAGCGCGGCGTGACGGAGATCCTGACGCCGGGCTCGATCACCTCCGACCTGTTCCTCGACCCCGCGGCCAACAACTATCTCGCGGCCGTGTGGCCGGAGCCCGAGATCGCGGGCCTGTGCCTCGCCGACGCATCGACCGGCGAGGTCCGCCTGCTCGAGCTGGCGTGGGCCGAAGCGGCCGATTTCATGTCGCGCGTCCGCGTCGCCGAGTGGGTGATGCCCGCGGCGTCCGATCTCGATCCGGCGCTCGCCGAACGGCTCGAGCGGGCGCTGCGCGGGCTCCCGGGGGCGATGAGCCCGGTGCCGGCCGAACGCTTCCGGGATGCATCGCTGCCGCGCGGGCGCTGGCCTAAGGAGATCGGAGGCTTCGAGGACATGCCGGCCGCACTGGCCGCGGCCGCCGGGACGCTCGACTACCTCGACCGCATGCAGGGCGGGCGCAGCCGCCAGCTCACGCGCGTCGAGCGCTGGCGCGAGCAGGACGTGCTGCGCTACGACGCGGCCACCGAGCGCCACCTCGAGCTGTTCCAGCCGCAGCCCGGGGGCGAGCCGCAGCACACCCTGTGGCACCACCTGAACCAGACCGTGACCGGCCTCGGCGCGCGCCGCCTGCGCGCGTGGCTCGCGCGGCCGCTGCTCTCGACCCGCGCCATCGAGCGCAGGCTGGACGCGGTCGAACGCTGGCTCGCGGCGGGGGAGAAGCGCGCAGCGTTCCGCGAGCGGCTGCGCGGCTTCCCCGATCTCGAGCGCCTCGCCGCGCGTGTGGCCTGCGCCCGCGCCACACCGCGCGACCTCGGCGCGTTGCGCGATGCGCTGGCGCGGCTGCCGGCGCTCGCGGAGTCGCTCGCCTGGATGGACGGCGAAGCCGGCTCAGGAATGCGGGCCGGCGCGGCGGCGGACGGTGTCGCCGCCGCCGCGGAGGGGACAGCTGCGCTCGCCGAATCGCGCGCAGCGCTCGCCGGCATCCCCGAGCTCGAAGCGCTGCTCGCGCGCGCGCTCACGCCCGAGCCGCCGCCGGTCTCGCGCGAGGGCGGCGTGATCCGGCCGGGCTACGATGCGCACCGCGACGCACTCGACGACCTGGCGCACTCGGGCAAGCGCTGGGTGGCGGAGCTCGAGGGTACCGAGCGCGCGCGCACCGGGATCACGAGCCTCAAGGTCGGGTTCAACCGCGTGTTCGGCTACTACCTCGAGGTCACGCGCCCGCACCTCGCCAAGGTCCCGCCCGACTACGAGCGGCGCCAGACGCTCACCACCGCCGAGCGCTTCGTCACGCCCGACTTGAAGGCGCGCGAGAGCGAGATCCTGGGCGCCGAGGAGAAGCTCGAGGCGCGCGAGCACGAGCTGTTCGTCGAGCTGCGCGAACGCGCAGCAGCTTTCGTCGCCGAGCTGCAGCGCGCGGCCGACGCGCTCGCCACGCTCGACGCGGAGGCGGCGCTGGCCGAGGCCGCCGCGCGCGGCGGGTGGGTGCGCCCGCGGATCGAGGACAAGGACCGGCTGCTTCTCGAAGCCGCGCGTCACCCGGTGGTCGAGCGCCTGCTGCCACGCGGCGAGTTCGTGCCCAACTCGGTCGAGCTGGACGGGCGCTCGCGCCAGATCCTGCTCGTAACGGGCCCCAACATGGGCGGCAAGAGCACGTACCTGCGGCAGGTCGCCCTGTGTGTGCTGCTCGCGCAGGCCGGCTCGTTCGTGCCGGCGGAGCGCGCCGAGATCGGGCTCGTGGACCGGCTCTTCACGCGCGTGGGCGCCACCGACCGGCTCGGCGCCCGGCAGAGCACGTTCATGGTCGAGATGCAGGACACAGCCGACATCCTGCGCTCCGCGACGCCGCGCTCGCTGGTGCTGCTCGACGAAGTGGGGCGCGGCACATCGACCTACGACGGCCTGGCGCTGGCGTGGGCCGTGACCGAGTTCCTGCATTCGGCGGCCGGCCCGCGCCCGCGCACCCTGTTCGCCACCCACTACCACGAGCTCACCCAGCTCGCGGAGACGCTGCCGCGGCTGCGCAACGTGCAGGTCACGGTGAAGGAGTGGGGCGACCAGGTGTTGTTCCTGCACCGGATCGCAGATGGCGCGGCCGACCGCTCGTATGGCATCCATGTCGCGCGGCTCGCCGGGCTGCCCATGGCCGTGATCGAGCGCGCGCGCGAGGTGCTGCGCGAGCTGGAGAGCGAGCGCACGGTGGAGCACCTGGAGGCCCGCCGCGGGCGCGCCAGCGGGGGGGCGGCACGGGAGGCGGCCGCATCGCAGCAAACGTTTTTCGCCGAGCCTACGCACCCGCTGCTCGACGAGCTCCGCGCCCTCGACCCCGAGGCCCTCACGCCGCTCGAAGCGTTGAAGCGATTGGCGGAGTGGAAGAAGACGCTCGGGGACACCTGACCGGGATTCCAACGGCAGGTCCACCCTCCCATCCACGGACCCGCAGCCCGCTCAGGCTCCCAAGGTTCGGATCTTTCTTCACCCAGTGCAGATGTTTTGTACAAATGCCACTTGTGCGGCCGCCCCCACGTGATCGCGGCTCCCGGGAATCCTCGCGACCCGCATCACTTTGCCGCTTTCCCGGGCGAGTCGGCGGGCGTGGCACGCCGCATGCTCACCCCTGACCGGGCCGCTATCCGTCGAAAACGCCACGCACCAGGGGATGCTTTCGTGTCCAAGACTGTTCAGGAGTGGCTGGAAGAAGACGTCGAGCCAGTGCGCGACAAGCCGCTTGGGTGGCTGTCCCAATACCATTTCTTCCGGGACCCGGCCCGCCCCA